>JBDHQY010000294.1:0-4124 GCA_039807315.1 Steroidobacter sp.
GCGCCGTGGCGGCCTGCAGGACATCGATGGATTGATCGAGCAGGGCGCGCTTGCGCGCATTCTGGAAGACGCGATAGACGGCATCCAGATGCAGCTCGCTCGACAGCCGCTCGACTTCCGAGCGCGTCAGTTTCGCCGCGACGTAACCGGACAGCGCTTCGAGATCGACGTCGGTGGCGCTCAGGCGCGGTTTGGCATCGCGGATGGCGTGATTGATCCACGCCACGACTTCCGAGCGCACCTGGTCGGCCGGGCGCGACCGGCTGCCGTCCCATTGGTCGCGCAGCTCGATCAGTACCGGGTGGCGATCTTCCTGGGTGCCGTTCTCCATGCGGCTGACCAGGTCGCGCGCAATAGTGAACGGCGCGATGCGCTGGAACAGCTCACGGTCGATGGCATCGCGTACCGGGCCGCGCACTTCCGACAGGCGCAGGTAGCCGCTACCCGAATGCGGATCGCGCGGCGAATCGGTGTTCCATTGCACGAAGTCCTCGACGGCGACGCCGTTGGTGGGCGCATAGTCGCCGGCCAGCCGCTTGTCGGCGCATACCGGGTCGAGCGGATCGGCGACGTTCACCCAGCGCTTCACCGCCGGCGGCACCGCCAGCTTTTTCTTCTGACCGGTGATGGGTTTCAGCTGGTCCTGGACTTCCTTGAGCCCGAGCGGCGAGCCGATGGTCACGAACAGATCGATCTGGAACTGCTCGGCCGGCAGGCTCATCAGGGCGTCGTAGGCGATCATGGAGCCCTGGCTGTGGGCGATGACGATGAACGGGCCGCCGCCGGTGCGCAGCCGCGAGAGCACGCTCTCGCGCATGAAATCCCGCCGCTCCTTGACGAACAGGAACTCGTGCACGTCTTTCAGGAAGGACTTGGTGATGCGGCGGGTGATGAATTCACGCAACGGCTTGGGCAGCGGCAGCACGCGCGTGTGGTAATCGGCTGCGCTGACATCGCTGCGATCGTCCTGCGGCAAGGCCTGTCGGGCGATGCGCTCCAGCACCTCACGCTCATGCTTGGAGGCGTCGAGCGGCACCAGCGGCGCGACACCCTCGGCCGGATCCGCCAGCGCGCGAATCGCCAGGCCGCCATCCTCGGTCCGAGTGCCGTCCTGCGTGTCGTCCGCCATCTTGCACGAGGCTCTGCTCGGCTCCGGGTAGAAGATGCGATTGACCCAGTAGGCGAGACGGCTGCGTTCGCCGAGATTGAAGCCGAACAGCGCTTCGTCCCACTGACACTTGAGTATCTCGGGAGTAGGCTTGTTGCCGATGCCGTGGACGTAGACGATGGTCCGGGCCTGGCCGGTGCCGTCGACCCCCGCAGCGACGCTGCGTACCGCGAGCGATGTGCGGCGCGGCGTTCGCGGTGAGACGGTCTTTTTCGAGGTTGCGGTTTTGCTTCGTGCCGGGGCGCGCTTGCTTGCCACTTAGGAATGCTCCCTTGATTTTCATGACGACGGCGACACTGCCGCGTCGGTGTTGCAGCATCTACCGGAGGGCTGGACCGGCGGCCAGTGTACTGAAGGTCGAGAACCGCAGGGGGCCGGCCGATCGTCGATGCACCGCACGAATCCGGCGGCGCTGGCCCTGGTATGCATTACGTTCGGCCCATCGGCCCGTCGCCATGGCAAGTTGCCGTGGCGCACGGTGCCGACGGTTCACTGGCCGGCGTCGGGTCTGCGCATTGCCGGGATTGCGTTACGTTTTTCGCAGCGGAGAATGCAGCCATGAGCATGATCTCTTCGCCGGACAGATCGGGCAACGAGGCATGTGAGCGGCCGGCGCCGCTCGTCGCCTGGCTGCTGGCGGCCGCGCTGGTTCTGGGTTGTCAGGCTGTCGCACAGGAGCAGGAGCAGGAGCAGGAGCAGGAGCAGCCGCAGACCGAAGCGCCGCAGCGCAAAGTGGCCGTCCTCAAGCTGCACGAGGTCAGTTTTTTCTATCGTAGCCGCGTCTCGCCCTTGTCCTGCAGCGACCTGGAGGGCCGCGTGTCTTCCGTCCTGCGGGTGCTCGGCGCCCGGGACGACGTCAGGGTGGACGCAAGCGGTTGCGAAGCCGTGATCCTGCCGCTGGACGAACCGCCGGACGCAGGCATGACGTCTTCGGACCCCTGGCAGTCATCCGCCGATCCTTGGGGGACGGCAGCGGATCGGTGGCGGACCGCACCCGACCGTTTCGGCAACCGGAACACGCGACGCGAGCAGTCCTCGCATGTGCGGATCCGCGCCATGATGCCGATCGAAGTGACACCCGAAGTGCTGGAGGAGATAAGAAAGGACAAATCGCGGCGCGAGCTGGTGTCGCGCCTGACCGGCAATCCCGCCGCCGCTCGCAACGACCCGATCCTGTTCCCGGCGCAGCGGCGGATGGTAACGCTGTCGACGCGCACGCTCGATCTCGAGCCCGGAGAGTGCGAACTGCTGGAGCAGATGTCGACGAGCATCCTGCGGCAGCTCAACATGCGCGTGGTACGCCGCAGCAATTGCGGTCACGATCGGTTTTCGCGCATCCCTCCACGACTCACGGTGGAGACGCTCATGCCGATATTCGAGCAGAGCCCGGAGCCGACACCGGCTGCCGGCGAGCCCGAGCCGGGTGCGGCGGGCGATTCCGAGGCGCCGGCGTCCGAGCCGGCAACCGATACCCCGCCGAAGTAGACGCGGCTACAGGGTGCCGGCGATGGAGAACGGCCGGCGTCCCTGTTCGTCGGCAGGTCCGAGATACTGCAGCGTGTCGCTGATCGATCCAGGGGCGTCGGGCCGTGTCGCCACGACGCCCTCGACCACGTAGCTGCGATCCGGCTTCAGCCGCACTGCGCCGACGATCTCCAGCGGCCCCCCCAGATCGGACAGCATGCCGACCAGTTCGCCCTCGGTCTGTTCGCCGTTGAAGATCACCTTGTAGCTGCCCATGTTCATCGGCCGGCGCGCCGGTCCCGTCAGGTCGACGGTCTCGAGCGTGCCTTCGGCCTGGGTCGGCCAGCCGTTCTGCAGCGTGAGATGCGCCAGCTTGAGATTGATCGTGCCGCTCCAACCGCCGGGCGCTGCTGCCGGCGGCAGCGCCGAGAAGGGCAGCGAGGCAGTGAGCTGGTCGAAGCGCACCTGGCCGGAAGACAGCGTAACGCCCGTTTGCGCGAAACCATCGCTGCGCTTGAGCTCCACATCCGCCTTCACGCGTGCGAGCAGCAGCGGCAGCACGTGCAGTTTCCACCGGACGCTTCCCAGCGAAACACTGCCTGCTTGCAGAAGCTGCGCGCTGCCACGCCACACAGTACCTTCGACGCCTGCGGCGCTGATGGCAGGAGCGAGGCGCAATACGAGCAGGTTGGCCGGCAAGGTTGCCAGCGCGAACACCAGGTAGGCGAGGATGCCCAGCGCAGCCAGCGGCCAGATGCGTTTCATTGATTGTCGCGGTCGTTGCGTCAGCTGCTGGCGCGGTTCAGCACCAGGCTGGCGTTCACCAGGCCCGGCTGTCCGGTGCGATCAATGGTGGCCGACTCGATGCTGACCGCGTGTGCTTGCTGCAGATTGTCGAGACATTTCACCAATACATCGAACGCGGCCGCTTCGAGGCGCACGCGAATACCGGTTTCGCCGTTCGGCGTCTGCCCGGTCAGTGAGGTGCTCAGGCCGCATTCGCGTGCCGTGCGGTCGACCAGCACCACCAGCGATTCGCCGGCGGCCGCAGAAGATGCCGGTTGGCTCGCACCGAGCGCCTGCACCTCGCCCGCAACGCTACGCATCCACGCGAGATCCGTCTGCTTGCGGGCAACTCGCTCGCTGCTGTCGTGCAGCGCCTTGTAGAAGGGGCCGAGCGCCAGCGTGTAGATCGCGACCAGCACTACCAGCACGCTGCCCGCAGCCACCAGCACGCGTTCGCGAGGATTCAGGGAAAAGAACCAGCTCTTTAGTTTCTGTAGCGACGCGTCCATGTCTCAGGCCCCCGCTTGCTTGAGCTTCAGCCGGCCTTCGATCTTCGAATCGCGCGGATTGGCCGATTGGATCTCGGCGGTGTAGCCGCGCTCGCTGGCCGCATGCTGGATCTTGTCCAGCGCATCGACCGAGGGCGCCAACACTCTCAGGTCGGTGGTGTTTTCCCGTTAGGAGACCGCTTCTATGTTGGTGCGGG
>JBDHQY010000295.1:0-4122 GCA_039807315.1 Steroidobacter sp.
GCCTTCGCCTTGCGTGGCACGGTGTCGACGGGATTCCGCGCGCCGAGCTTGCAGCAGCAGTACTTCACGTCGACGGCGACGGTCTTCGACCAGGGTGTGCCGTTCGAGACAGGAACGTTTCCTGCGACTTCCGCAGTGGCGCGTACGCTGGGTTCGCAGGATCTGGATCCGGAGAAATCCACCAACTACTCTCTCGGCGCGGTGTTCCGTGCTGGCGCGTTCGAAGCGACGGTGGATGCTTATCGCATCGACATCCGCGACCGCATCGTGCTGTCCGAGAATCTCGGCGGCGCCGCAGTCGCAGCGCTGCTGGCGCCGTACAGCGTGACGCAGGCTCGCTTCTTCATCAACGGAGTGGAGACGCGCACGGACGGCGTGGATGTGGTGCTGCGCTATCTGTTGTCGACGGAAGCCGCCGGCAAGTTCGACTTCACGCTGGCCGGCAACTACAACGAGACCGACATTCGCAAGGTGCAGACCGGCACCAGCGCCCTGCCGGGCGTGGTGCTGTTCGGTCGCCAGAATCAGCTGCGCTACGAGGACGGAACGCCCGACACCAAGCTTTCGCTGGGCGCGGACTGGAGCTACCCCGTTGCTTTCGGCACGCTCGGCGCCACGCTGCGGGCCACTCGCTACGGCAAGGTGCTCGCACCCGGCACCCAGGCCGACGGCAGTGGCGATCTGAATATAGATGCCGCAACGGTGGTGGATCTGGAATTGCGCGCCGACATCAACGATCGCTTCGGCGTGGCCATCGGTGCGGACAACATTCTGGATCAATATCCGACCAGGAATCCCATAGCGCTGAACTCGACCGGCGCGGTGGGTTTCTCGCAGTTCTCGCCGTTCGGCTTCAACGGGCGGTTCATCTATGCTCGGGCGTCGGTGAACTGGTAGGAAGAGCATGGGCTGCCCTCCGTGCAGGATGGAGGGCAGCCTGGGTCGCACGTGGGTGCGAGGCGTGCCCGGGCTGTCCACGCATCGACCTGGATCGTCAGCCTGTATCCAATGGGCTGACGACTCCGCGCCCGCCGCGGTTCAGGACATGGGTGTAGATCATGGTGGTCTTCACGTCGCTGTGACCCAGTAGCTCCTGAACGGTGCGGATGTCGTAGCCGGACTCCAGCAGGTGCGTTGCGAACGAATGGCGCAATGTGTGCAGGCTCGCCGGCTTGATGATGTTCGCCTTGCGCACGGCCTGTTTAACGGCCCGCTGCAACGCATCTTCCGGCGCATGATGACGCCGCTCGGCACCCGAACGCGGGTCCAGCGAGCGCCGTGTGGACGGAAAGACGTATTGCCATCCCCATTCGCGATCGGCATTGGGATATTTGCTGGACAGGGCGTGCGGCAAATGAACGCGACCGTAACCTTCGCGCAGATCGCGCTCGTGAAGCATGCGTACTCTCGTGAGATGGCTGCGCAATGGCTCGAGCAGATTCTGCGGCAGAAGGGTCACGCGATCCTTCTGGCCCTTGGCATCGCGGATGAGCAGTTGCCGATAGTGGAAGTCGATATCTTTCACGCGCAGTCGCAGGCATTCGAGCAGACGTAGACCGCTGCCGTATACGAGCGCGGCCATCAGCCATGCCGTGCCCTGAAGCTGTGCGAGCAGGGCTTTGACCTCGTCGCGTGTCAGCACCACCGGCAGATGGCGTGGCTTCTTCGCACGCTGTACTTCGGCAAGCCAGGGGAGATCGATCTTGAGGACTTCGCGGTAGAGAAACAGGATCGCATTCAATGCCTGATTCTGCGTCGATGCGGCAACGTTGCGCCGAATCGCCAGATCGCTGAGGAATGCCGTGACCTCGGCTGCGCCCATGTCGCGCGGATGGCGTTTGCCGTGAAACAGGATGAAGCGGCGGATCCATTGCAGGTACGCCTGCTCGGTGCGGATGCTGTAATGCCGGATCCGGATGAGCTCACGTACTTGATCCAGTAGCCGCGGCTTGGGGTCTGACAGGTTTTCCATAATGACCACTCCGTGGTGCTTCGTTGCAGGAGTTCCATTCGCTCGTTGACGCTATCGACTGTAGAGGACTATGGTCGAGCAACAAAGAACAGCGCGGCCTATCCTGCGTAGAAACTGTCTGGCATGAAGGCGTAGCACCGTGGATTCAATGAAGAAAACTGGAGAATCGACTGGGTCCAGCGGTATCCGATTACCGCACTTAGGCGGTCGATATATAAGTTAGGCGGTAGCGACGTGAACGCGTACACCAAATACCTCCCCTTGAAGTCTGCCCTGGAGGATCTCTTCGGGAGTGATGCTTGGTACGCGCTGAAAGAGTCCAATCGCCTTGGAACTTGGCGCAAGTATGCTGAAAGGACGTTAAAGGCGGTCGAATTGTCGATAACGGATTCTGTTGAGATCTACGACGAGGAATGGATGGAAGAAGTCTTTTCATGCCTACGCAACGGTATGGAGCAACTGAAGTTGGCGACTGCCATTGATGACGTGGTTGGCGTCCTAGCTGGGACCATGGTTGAAATGTCCTTTCTTCAGCTCGGTTACATGCCGCGGCGCAAAGGGAAGTCGGGGCCATACCCCCTGCGCAAGGGCGAATGGCGTCTCAATGGCTTTCGCTCTGTCGCTTACCTTCAAACGAAGGAACAGAAGGAGGATCGCTTCTTGTCACTGCAGCGCCGGAAGCTCGGTTTCGATGAACAGCTCGATCTCATGGCCGAATACCGACGCAGCAGGTCTAAGCTTTCATACTCTGCGTGGCGTGCTCAAAGAGAGAAGGCGCCGCGTGCCTAACAAGCGAATCGAGTCCGCTCCCTTCGGTCGCCCGACTCGCAAAAGCGAAGCGCTTTTGCTCCCGGCTCATTCGCGGCGTTATGCGGGAAAAGCCCCAGCAGCCGTCGCCGGGGCTCGGAGTAGAGGTCAGGACGGCTCGGTGGTCAGAATCAGCTGATTCTCCCGAACCTCGACCTTGATGTTTTGGCCTATGAGGAAGTTGGCTTGCTCGAGCCAATGGCCTTTGAGAAGGACGAAAGGAACTTGCGGACTAGACTTGTAGCTGATCCGGCCAGTGTAGGGCCGGTCGTAGTAGCCAGCTCTGACCTTGAGCTTTCGGTTCTTCATGGCGTCACCTGCTGCAATTTCTACGTTGCAAAAGTGGGCGGTCGGGTGGGTAGAAACAGCAACAGGTACTGCCTCGGCTATTCCCTGCGGGCAGGTCTTGTATTCGCCAAGACACCCGACCATCGATTAACAAATTGCGGGCGCAAAAAAGCCGTAATATCCGGGTTACGGCTTTGCCCGCCTGCTGGAGTTTCTACGCTCCGAGCACGAGCTCACGCCGAGGGGTTTAAGTGTCAACTAGCAAGCGCATCTCAAGCGCCGCGTAACTATTTCGGCGGCGCTTGAGATCGGCAGGTAGAACCTATGCTTGAAAAAATAAGAGGGGTATCAAACCCGCTAACAGTTATCGCCATATTCGCTGGCATAACAGAGGTTGGAGGGACGATCGTATTGCCGTTCCTCGCCACAGCCAATCAATCTACTTACATGTGGTTCTTGATCGTGTTTCCCGGAGCATTGGTGCTGCTGTTCTTTGCGACGCTGAACTTCAACCATCGAGTCCTCTACGCACCTAGCGACTATCGTGCGGATAGCAGCTTTCTTGCGGCCTCGCGAATCCAGAACAATCAGTTGACAGCTACGGCATCCGTCGAAGCTGATGCCCAAGGAATTGGGTTCGCGGCCGTCAACACCGGAGTAACGCAATGATCAAGAATGTTCGAAATACGTATCGGAATACCCGAGTGCAGCTCGACAACAATGAATTTATAGATTGTGAGTTCGAGGGCTGCAAGATGGAATATTCCGGGCTGGGGCCAGTTTCACTCGTAGGCTGCAAATTCACGAACGTAAGTTGGATATTCCTGGGTGCAGCTCAGAACACGCTCAGCTTCCTGCGAGGCCTCTATCATGGCATGGGCGAGGGCGGGCGAGTCCTGGTAGAGAGCACGTTTGACAATATTCGCCATGCAAAGGACGCATAACAAATTGCTGCAGGCGACGTGCGAGGACGCACGCGCCTGAGCAATGGCGTTAGACGTCATGCCCACCCACACCTGGAAGTCACACACCATTGAAGTGAGGACAAGAGCTAT
>JBDHQY010000296.1:0-4119 GCA_039807315.1 Steroidobacter sp.
GATGCTGGCGTAGGTGGAGGGACGGCCGATGCCGTACTCTTCCAGCGCTTTCACCAGGCTTGCCTCGGAGTAACGCGGCGGCGGCTCGGTGAAGTGCTGCTCGGGACGGATCGCCAGCAGCCGCAGCGCATCGCCCACCTGCATTGCCGGCAGGATGCGATCGTTGTCGTCGTCGCTGGCGTCGTCGAGGCCTTCCTTATATACGGCGATGTAACCGGGCTTCACCAGCGTCGAGCCATTGGCTCGCAGCACCGCCGTGGCGCCATCGCGCCGCGCGTTGTTGCCGGGTACCAGATCGACCGCGACGGTGTCGTACACGGCCGGCTCCATCTGGCTGGCCACGGCGCGCTTCCAGATCAGGCTGTAGAGCTTGAGCTGATCCGCATCGATCTTGCCTTCCAGGCGCTCCGGCGTGAGCGATGCCGAGGTCGGGCGAATCGCTTCGTGCGCTTCCTGCGCGTTCTTCGATTTCGTCTTGTATACGCGCGGCGCCTCGGGCAGCGAGTCCTTGCCATACGTGCGCTCGATCACTTGCCGGATCTCGGTCAGCGCCTCGTTGGCCAGGTTCACCGAATCGGTACGCATATAAGTGATGAGACCGACCGCGCCTTCGCCGAAGTCGACGCCTTCGTAGAGCTGCTGGGCAGTGCGCATGGTGCGCTGTGCGCCGAAGCCCAGCTTGCGGGCCGCTTCCTGCTGCAGGGTCGAGGTGGTGAACGGCGGCGCCGGATTGCGCTTGCGCTGCTTGCGGTCGATGGAGGCAACGCTCAGCGTCGAATGGGCGGCGTTCTCGATCGCCTGGCGCACTTCGTTCGCCTGGACTTGATTCGTGACCGTGAACTGCTCGACTTTCTCGCCGCGATATTCGATCAGGCGAGCCGGGAAGGTCTGCCCGGATTTTTCCGCGTCGGCATCGATGGTCCAGTATTCGCGCGGCACGAACTTGGCGATCTCGTCCTCGCGCTCGCAGATCATGCGCAGCGCCGGGCTCTGCACGCGGCCGGCAGAGGCGCCCGGCAGGCCGGCCTTCTTCCACAACAGCGGCGAAAGGTTGAAGCCCACCAGGTAATCGAGCGCCCGGCGCGCCTGCTGGGCGTTGACCAGGTCCTGCGAGATTTCCCGCGGCTGGGTGATCGCTTCGCGAATGGCGTTACGCGTGATCTCGTAGAACACCACGCGATGCACATCCTTGCCGTCGAGCGCGTTCAGGTCTTTGAGCAGCTCGGCCAGGTGCCAGGAAATCGCCTCGCCTTCGCGGTCAGGGTCGGTTGCCAGATACAGCGCGCTGGCTTTTTTCAGGGCCCGTGCGATGGCCTGCACGTGCTTCTCGTTCTTCTCCAGGATCTGGTAGCGCATCGCGAACTGGTGCTTGGGGTCGACCGCGCCTTCCTTCGGCACCAGGTCGCGCACGTGGCCATAGGAGGCCAGTACCTCGAAATTGTTTCCGAGATACTTCTTGATGGTTTTCGCCTTGGCGGGCGATTCGACGATGACGAGATTCTTCTGGTCCATAAACAAAGAAACCGCGGGGGTCCGCGGCGCCTTGGGTCATTCGATAGATGCCGGTATCAGTGGACGGCATCCAGTCGGTTGTCGAACACCAGATCCTCCATCCGCAGGTAGGCGCTTTCCTGGCCGGGCTGGCTGAAAAGCACCATCAGCACCACCCATTTCACCTGCTCGATGTCGATCTGCCGTGCGTCCAGCGCCAGCAGCCGGTCGATCACCAACTCGCGCTGCGCCGCATTCAGGATACCGATGTTTTCCAGATACAGGATGTAGCCGCGACAGTCCGTATCCAGGCGGGCCAGTTCCCGCGGATCGAAAACACGAATCGCCCGAGACGTCGGCGTAGTGCCGGCACGTGGTGGATCGGCGGTCAGCTGTTCCAGCCACTCGAGCGCCCGGTCCACTTCGCGTTCGGAGAATCCGGCCCGCTCCAGTTCGTCCTTCAGCGTGTCGCGGTCGGGTTCGGGGGCGGATTCGATGTCGGCGTCGAAATAATTCTCGAAGAGATAAATGAGAATATCGAGAACGCTTTCCTTCATTTCACTGCCTTGGGACGTGCCCGGACGTAGAGGCCGCCAGGGTAGGAGTCGACATGACCTGCAAGCTCGAGGATCAGCAGCATCGACGCTACCTCGTCGGCTCTGAGCCCGGTACGCACGACCAGGAGGTCCACGCCGGCCGGCTCGAAGCCGAGCGCATCTAACAGGATTTCATACTCTTTGTCCAATCTGCCGCTGGAGGTGTCTGATATTTCAGGGGTTTCCTCGATGATGGCAGTGGTTGGCCATGGCCGGCCGGGCGGCGGACACAGTTCCTCGATGATGTCCTGCACCGTTTCCACCAGCCGGGCGCCCTGGCGAATGAGCTGATGGCAGCCATGCGCCAGGGGATTGCGGATCGAGCCCGGCACCGCAAACACCTCGCGACCCTGCTCGGCAGCTAGACGAGCGGTGATCAGCGAGCCGCTGCGCAGCGCGGCTTCGACCACCAGTGTGCCCAGGGCCAGGCCGCTGATGATGCGATTGCGGCGTGGAAAATTCTCTTTCAGAGCCGGCGTACCAGGCGGAAATTCGCTGAGCAGCGCGCCTTCTGTCGCGATCATGTCGGCAAGTGATCGATTTGCGGCTGGATAGCCGACGTCCAGGCCGGTACCGCAGACGGCAATGGTGGTTCCGGCCGCCGCCAGCGCCCCTTGGTGACCGGCGGCATCGATACCCACCGCCAATCCGCTGGTGATGGTCAAACCACAGTGACTCAGCTGGATTGCGAAGTGCTGGGCCGTTTCCCTGCCCGGCGGCGTCGCATTGCGGGAGCCGACGATAGCCAGTTGTGGCAGCGACAGCAGAGCCGGATTTCCCCTGACGAACAGTCCAACGGGTGCGTCGTCGATCTGCGCCAGCTGCTGCGGATAGTTTTCTGCGCCCCAGGCGATGAAATGCCGGCCGTCGCCGTCGAGCCAGCGTCGATCCCTGGTGATGGCGTCTCGCGGTGGTGCCCGCAGCCAGGCGGTGAGGTTTGCCTCCGCGCCTGCGGCCCGGAGGATTTCTGGAGGCGCTGTGACCAGCGCTTCCACGCTTGCAAATTTCCGCAGCAGCGGGCGAAGGGTTCCAGCGTGCAATCCTGGCGCGCGCGCCAGCGTCAGCCATGCTGTGAGCTCATCCATGAGCCTGCGGTCCTCGTCAGATCAAGTCGTTTTCAGGGGTTTCTGGCGTAATCGCCCTGGCGGATCTCGTGCGAAGCTTCCATGACCAAGGCGTAGCTCATCCGCGGCGTGGTGTTGAACACCATCACCAGGCCGATGCGCTCATCCGGCAGCTGTACCGAGGAGCCCCGGCCCAGCGAGCTGGAGGTGTTGGCGTTCAGTCCGCCCTTGCTGAACTTGTCGCGCACCGAGCGGCCGCGCTGATCGATCGACAGCACGTGCCCGGGCTCCAGTCCTGCCCTGGAGCCGCGATTCAATGCCACGATGTGGTACTGGCCCATGACGGTCGCTTCCTTGACCGCGATCACGGTGGCCTGCACCTCGGAGGCGGGTGCGTGTGGCACGAAGTCGGCCCCCACCTCGATCGATTCAGGGAACAGCTTGTCGCCCTGCAGGGCTTCGCGCGCCGTTTCGGTCAGTACCAGCTTGGCTGGGTCCCCGGTCGCGACGATCGGGCCCGCGCCGACGTAGATGCCGGTGTAGCCCAGCAGCTCGTTGTTGTCAGGATCGCGCAACTTGCTGTCCACATGTACGACGTTGTAGCGACTTTCGGCCGCCGCGCTCTTCAGTCCACGGGCATAGATCTCGTTGCCGGCGCCGCCGATCATGTGATCGTCGCGCAAGGCCACCACGTAGGGCGCGTTGCTCACCTGGTCCTTGTCCAGCAGCACCGGACGGCCGGCGAAACCCGCGATCACGTCGTAGGGAATGGCCGTGATCGCGCGGCTCAGGGGTTCGCGGCGTACCTGTGGGGAGAGTCGCTTGGTGCCGTCGCCGCCGCCCTCGGCCAGGGTCAGGCGCGGCTGGCCGTCGACGTAGACCAGCTTCAGGACGTCGCCAGGATAGATCAGGTGCGGATTGCGCACCTGCGGATTCAGATACCAGATTTCCGGCCAGTACCAGGGATC
>JBDHQY010000297.1:0-4113 GCA_039807315.1 Steroidobacter sp.
GCCGGGCCGGCCGGCCTCGGAGATGGCGGCAACGCTGGCGGGCGTGAATCGCGTCTACCTGTCCAGCCTGAACTGGCCGAAGCCCGATCAGGGCACGCTGCGTCTGTCGCTGCACGTCTTCAACACGCACGACGAGGTGGAGCGGCTGGTGCAAGGCCTGTCGCTGATACCGAAGCCGTGATTCCCTGCTCTACGCACAGCAAGAAGAACCATCGATGGAGCGTTTCCACTTACTGCTGACCGGCTCGCTCAGCGGCCTGGTCAGCATCCTGGCGCAGGCCGTGCTGTGGTCGTTGGTCGAGGCGGCGTTTCCACGCCTGCAGACCGAGAATGCCGCGAGCCGTCAGCTCGACGTACCCGACATCCTGATCCACATGGCGGCGGGCGCGGGGCTGGGGCTGCTGTTCTGGCTGAGCTGGGGGCTCACGGCCATCGTGGAAGTGAGCTGGTGGTGGCGGGGCCTGATCTTCGGCGTCCTCACCTGGGCGGTGCTGATCGCGCCGTCGGTCATCGGCATGGCGCGGGCGCTGCGAATCGCCGCCACGCCTGCAGCAGTACTCGCGATGCGATGGGCAATGACGTGCGTTATCACGGGGCTGGCGTGCGCCTGGAGCTGGGAGCGCAGCTTTTGAAGGACTGTTTGCAAGAAATCGAATGGGTGGCCTCCTGCTTTCCTCAGCCCACCACAATCGCACGCCGCCAACCCAAGCCACCCTACCGAGCCGCACGGCCGCCGAACGAGAGCTTCTCCTAGCGCACAGGCAAAAGCCCTTCGGCTCGAATCACATCGAGCCGAGGCTTCGCATTACTGCTTACACGCTCCCTCCCGTTAACGAGAGAAATGGGCAGAGATCCACCAGGCGAACATAGCTCGCTCGCGTCAGCGATCGAGGAACTCGCGAGCGACGGCCGCGAAGCGCTGCGGGGCGGCGCTGATGAAGCCCTGACCGTATTCGGAGAGGTCGAGCATGCTGGAGTTCGACAGCGCGGCGCGTACGCGCGGGGCCTGTTCCCAGAATTCGTCCTTGAGACGCAGCACCAATGTCTGCTGGCGCATCAGCGGCAAGCGTTCGCTCGCCGGATAGTCTGAAGCGGCTGCGAGGGCCCGTACGGCATTGCCGCCGGCACGCAGCCGATCGCTGAAATCTTCTGCGAGCGCACCGATAGGCGCGCCTGGGCCGCGACTGGCGAGCAGGCGCTGCCACTCCTCGGCGACGTCGCTGCCATCTTCACGCACGGTGGATTGTGCGAGCAGCGACACGCGGTCCTGGGCTGCATGCACTGGCACGCCCCACAGCATTGCGCGGCGCACCTGCTGCGGCCGAGCGATCGCGAGCTCGGCGGTGATCAGCGAGCCCAGCTGATAACCGAAGACATCGACCGAGCGCAGTCGCAGATTGTCGAGGAAATCGCCGATGGCGGCGGCCAGATCCGTCACCGAGAACTTCCCGGCAGGCGCATCCGAAGTGCCATGACCGGGCAGGTCCAGCGCGTACACGCTGCGGTCCGATCCCAGCTCCTTGAGCATGGGCGCGAAGAAACGGCCGGAGCCGCCGGCGTGATGCAGGCACAGCAGCGGCGTACGTTCGTCGAAGCCACCGCCCGACGGGTATGCGGTCCAGACATGGATCTGGCCGTAGCGGCACTCGGCATAGGAACGGCGGACATGCACGGCGGCCGGTTGCGGCAGCGGCAGACGACTACGATGCTTGGCTTGGATCACTTAAGCGAACCCCCGCTTGATGGAAATGGACAGCGGCGAGCGGCGTGAGGTGGGCCGGCCGTCGCGATGTCATCGAACAAAGTGTACGGACGCCCTCCGCACAAGAAATGGATGCAGGTCTCAGCTTGCGATGCCACCCCGCGCCGATTGCCGTCAGCGCGGCACGCATCCCGAGAACGGCTTCGCTACACTCACGCATCCGATCGGCGGCGCCATCCGAGGTTCCTGATGAGCATCACAATTCCGACCAGTCGTTCAGCCAAGGGCGGCTTGCGTCGCGCGACGTTCGCAGTGCTGTTCGCTGGCTTGACGGCGGCAAGCATCGCAACCGGTGTGGCCGCAGCTGCCGAGCCGTTCACCGCCGAGGCCATGTGGAAGCTCAAGCGCCTGGCGGATCCGGCCATCTCGCCCGACGGACGCATGGCCGTGGTGGCGGTCACGACTTATGACATGGACCGCAACAAGGGCGACGCCGATCTGTGGCTGGTGCCGACCAAGTCCGGCAAACCACGACAGCTCACCAGCGCCGTGTCCGGCGATTCCTCGCCGGCATGGAGCCCGGACGGCGAGCTGATCGCGTTCATCTCCAAACGCAACGACGACAAGGAACCGCAGCTTTATGTCATCGCCGTCAACGGCGGCGAAGCGCGCCGGGTGACGAATGTGCCCACCGGCGTCACGGCGCCGAAATGGTTCCCGGATTCGCGGCGCCTGGCCTTCATAACGCAAGTCTGGCCGGATCTGAAGACCTGGCCGGAGACGGCGGCCCGCCTGCAGCAACGCGCCGATTCGAAAATGACCGCGCGCGTCTGGGACAAGGCGCCGTTCTCGTACTGGGACCGCTTCCTGGACGATCGCCAGGCACATGTCTATTCCATCGGCATCGCCGGCGGCGAACCCAAGGCCATCACGCTCGAGGCCGGCCATCCGCTCGATGCAGCCGAACCCGACACGAACTCCTACGACATCTCCCCGGACGGCACCGAGATCGCATTCGTCTCGGACACCGACAGCACCGGCATCGATCCGAACTTCGACGTGTTCGTCATGCCGGTGGACGGCGGCCCGGCCCGCAATCTCACCACCGACAATCCGGCAAACGATTTCGCGCCGCTGTACAGCCCGGATGGCCGCCTGCTCGCGTTCCGCAAACAGGTCATCAAGGGCTTCTATGCGGACCGCGCGCGGCTGATGATTTACGAGCGCCGCAGCCAGACCACGCGCAATCTCACCGAAGACTGGGACCGCTCCGCCGAGGGCCTGGTGTGGTCGCCCGATTCGCATTCGCTGTTCGGCGCAATCGACGACGACGGCGTACGCCGCGTGTATCGATTCGATGTAGGCGGCGACACGCCGCGCCCGATTACCGGCAATCACAGCTTCGGCTCGCTCGCGGCCGCCGGCTCCGGTCCCGTCATCATCGGCCTGCGCCAGAGCTTCAGCGAGCCGCCGACGCTGGTCAGCATCATTGCCCGCACCGGCGCGGCCACCAAGCTGTCGGACTTCAACGATGCGGCGCTGGCCAGTCTCGCGCAGGGCAAGGTCGAGAGCGTCACCTACCAGGGGGCCAACGGCGAGGACGTGCAGATGTGGGTGGTATATCCGCCCAACTTCACGCCCGACCGCAAATGGCCGCTGCACCTGCTGCTGCACGGAGGACCGCACAATGGCGTGACCGACGGCTATCAGTGGCGCTGGAACGCGCAGGTGTTCGCCAATTGGGGCTACGTCACCGCCTGGCACAATTTCCACGGTTCCAGCGGTTTCGGTCAGGCATGGGCCGACTCCATCACCAAGGAATGGGCGGAGCTGCCCTACCAGGACACCATCAAGGCCGCGGAATGGTTCGCCGCGCAGCCCTGGATCGACGCCAATCGCATGGCCGCCGGCGGCGGCAGCTATGGCGGCTATCTTGCGACGCTGCTGCTGGGCAAACCGCATCCCTTCAAGACGCTGGTGGCGCACGCGGGCGTATACGACCTGTATTCGCAGGTGGCAACCGACGACGGCGCGAGCAAGGGCCGCTACGGCGAGTACTGGCAGGACTTCGAGCGCATCAATCGCAATTCGCCGCACATGAACGCGGCCAACTTCAACACGCCGACCTTGATCATCCACGGCCAGCTCGACATGCGCGTGCCGGTGAACAACAGCCTGGAATTGTTCAACACGCTGCAGAACCGCGGCGTACCGAGCAGGCTGGTGTACTTCCCGGACGAGAATCACTGGGTGCTCAAGCCGCAGAACTCGGCGTTCTGGTACGAAACCAACCGGCAATGGCTGCAGCAGTACGTCAAGCCCGGCCCGGGCGAGGCGGCGGCACCGGCCGCCGCTGCGGCGCAACCCTAGAACGATTGGCCGCATGCATGCGGGAGCCGCCACGAATCGGT
>JBDHQY010000298.1:0-4113 GCA_039807315.1 Steroidobacter sp.
TGATATCGTCGGACGGACCGTTTTTCTTCACTGACTCGACACCGTTCTCCATGGCACCCGTCGAGCTGTACATCTCGCTCTTGCCGATGATCTGGCCATTGGCGGGCGACTTCAACACGAAGTACGGCGCACCGTTACTGGCGGTCTTGCGTTCATAGTTCGAGTCGGTCGGCGAGTTCTTCTGCACAGAACCGATACCCCCCTCAGCTGCGGCCTTGCTGCTGTAGGTCTCACTGGTCAGGATGACCTCATGATTCGCAGCTTTCAGATTGAACATGTATTGGCCGTTCGCGGCCTTCTTCAGTACGTAGTAGCCAGCCATCTTCTTGATCCTTCTTGGTGATCGACGAAAGTATCGGCAGGAAACCTGCGCAGCCCTACCGGCCTGCGCGCTCCCCGTCGTCAACTTATAAAAGACAGAGGGAGTAAGGCAAGGCCCCGGAGCAATGTTCGCCAGCCCGACCGGCGTAAAACCCGATCGATCGACGGCGACCGCCTTCAATATGGCAGTGTCAGACGATACACCAGCACGCGATTGTCGTTGTCGATGTGCGAATCGCAGGATTGGCCGGCCATGACACAGCGGCGTGCGATGAAATCATTGTCGTTGCCGATCAGCAGGAACCAATCGTTGGGCATGTCGGGGTCGAGCGCCGGCACTAGGTCCATCGCTTCCCACTTCGAGGACAGCAGCTCCGGCCTCAGGCCCACTCGCACAAGCTGCAGGGGGTCCAGTAAGTCGATGAGCTCCACCCACGTTGCCGGCTGGATATCCGGGCGTAACGTGACATGGCGACGGTCGCTCAGCACTGACTGGGTATCCGTCTCATATCGGCTGCCTGCCAGATTGGTGGCATTGCCGATATCCACCAGCAACACCTTCTTGTACACCGCAGGCTTGTCATCGTCCGCACCGACACCCGCCCCATCGCGCGCGAGCATCAGAAATCGCCGGCTGTCGAGCGCCCGAATCTCGCTCTGCGCGGCTGTACCGTTCGGAACACGGTTATTGCCGCCGTCATCGAACATCGGCAACTGCACCACATAGTGCCCTACCGGCTGGCTCGGCACGGGTGTACTGCGTACGTCGTACACCAATATTCGGGTGTTGATGCGTCCGCTCGCGTTACCTTCTGCACTGTCCTGCATAAGCGCACTCTGCAGCGCCACGAACAGCATGGAGCCATCCGGTGACAGCGATATGCCTTCGACGCCTTGATTGTTGCGCCGCCCGGTATCCGGAGCACGCAGCGAACTGAAATGGACCCGGCCATCGCGACGCGGCTCGATCGCTTCAGGTGGACGGATAACGCCCTGCATCCGGCCGCGCTCATCGAAGAAATAGACATTGACGGCGTATTCATCTCCCACGTAGAAGCTGCCTGCACGCGTGAACTGCAACGATTCCGCGTCGAGCGAGATTTTTCCGGCGCCGGTACCCGCAGCGGGCGCAGGCAAACGCACACCATTCAGAAGCACCGTGCCTTGCCCGGGATCCGCGCCGGTGAATGGCTGGTTGCGGGAGTCCCGCAGAGTCATCCCGCCCTGAGGCTGCAGCGTCAGACGACCTTCACCTGGAGTGAAGCTGATGCGAAAGCGATGCAGTCGCGAAGCGTAGTCGTAGAAGAGATTGGCCTGCGGGTCGTTGCGTCCACGATCCGGCAACGTCCACAGAATCGCCTCGTAGTGCCCGTTCACACGGCGCCAGCTGCCTGGGGCAATCTGCAAGGATGAAAAGGAGCCCAACGTATCGCCGAGGAAATCCAGTGTCCCGGCCGGCAACGATCCGGTGCCGATCAGACCGTGATTGACTACGGCCTGATCGCGCAAGATTGCGACCTCGCCGATGTGCGACTGGGAGACACTCCCCGCCCCGAGCACCAGGGCGGGAAGCACGCACATCGCGATCCCTGCGCGCCGCCTCATCAGAACGAGAAGCTGATCGTTCCGAAGACCTGTCGCGGCGCCGCGCTGTGCAGCACCACGATGGTGCCGTTCGGATCCACTGGAGCGAATACACTGCTGTCGAGGTTGGCGACGTAACGCTTGTCGGCCAGATTGCTGACGTTCAATGCCAGCTTGGCACTCTTGACCGAAAAGAACGAACCCAGGTCGTAGCTCATTCCCAGGTCGAAAGTCGTATAGCCACCCAGGCCCTGATCATTGGTGTAGGTGTAGTAGCGCTTGCCGGTGTACTTGCCCTGCAGCGCCACTTCCCAGCGATCACCGGATAATGTCAGCACACTGGAGAACAGCTGATCCGGAGTGTCCACCTGACGCTTGTCGGCCGTCGGATACAGCACGCCGTCCTGCATGTAATCGTCGTTGTAGGTGGATTTGTTCAATGAGGCGGCGTTGTACCAGGACAAGCCATTCATCGGCCTCCAGAGCACCGCGACTTCGACACCAGTACTGTCGACCCCACCCACGTTATAGAAGCGATTGCCACAACCCGGGCCATTCGGCTCGCGGGAATTGCAGGGGTTGTACTGCAACAGGCGATCCTCGAACTTCACCGTATATGCGGCGATGGATGCCTGAAAATCGCCCATCAGCATGCGGTAGCCCGCCTCGAAGCTGCGCGAGCGTTCGGGCTTCAACGGCGCTCCCTGGGAGTCCCAGACAGCCTGGCTGACGGACTGCGGACCCAGTTTGAATCCGCCCTGGAACATCGCAATGTTCTCGGCGTAGCTGGCGAACACTTCATGCTGGCGGGTAATCTCGAAACGCACACCCACCTGCGGCAGGAAACTGTCTTTCGCTTCCAGCGAGCCGGTCGCGAACTGATTGCTGGAGGTCGGCGAAATGGGCGTCATGGCGATGCCCGGCAGCGCCACGGCATCCGACGTCGACTCGGTGTTCTTGAAGCCGAAATCGATCGCCAGCCGGTCATCGAGCAGACGGATCGTGTCTTGCAGGTAGAACTGGTGCGTGCGCCAGGTGGTCTCCTGCGCGAAGGTACCGCTATTCGGTTGCCCTTCGAGGAAAGTGTCCAGCGAGCGCGGTCCCGTGACATTGGTGAAACTGTAACGCTCGGCGCTGCTGGTATTGCCCTCGTACCAATAGCCTGCCTGCAGGCCATGCATACCGATGTTCCAGCCGATCGACATCAATCCACCGGTGCGGTCGATGGTGTAGCGCGTGTCTCGAATGATCAAAGGCAACTGTTGCGGTGTGTTCCGGTTCGACCAGCCGTAGTTCCAGTTGTTGCCCGCGCCCTTGTCATCATGGTGATAGATCTGCGCGCGCAAATTCACCGATTCGCTCGCCGCATAGTCGGCGGCAACGTAGTACAGCTCGTCGTTGCGCAGGATCTGGCCGCCCG
The DNA here is from genome assembly GCA_039807315.1 of Steroidobacter sp. Lineage (GTDB taxonomy): Bacteria > Pseudomonadota > Gammaproteobacteria > Steroidobacterales > Steroidobacteraceae > Steroidobacter. The sequence continues at coordinate 3,326 of JBDHQY010000298.1, forward strand.
TGAACGCTCCGTCCGCCGCGGTATCCACACCGGAATCGTCGCACAATGCTGCGTTGAAGGTCGCGGGCCGACAGTAGGCGCGAGCCAGTGCCTTGTTCCAGTCGGGGGCGTAACCGCCCCAGTCCCAACCCAGCCGCTCGAGAGCCTCCTTGGACATGTAGAAATCGTTCGCCTGCGAAACCCGCGACACATCCATGAATGCCGCTATCGCGCCCCGGCCGAAGTCGTATACCACCTTGCCGTTGAACTGCTTGCCGGTCGAAGTGTTGTAGGCGCCTTGATCGACGAACAGATCGGACTTGGAATACGAACCGGAGAGATACGCGGAAAGCCCATTGTTTTCGCCGGTATCGAAGCGCACGAAACTGCGCAGCGCGCTGTCGCTGCCCGCCGATTGACTGATGCGAACGCCCATGTCGGGCGCCGGATCGCTGCTGAAGTAAGTGACGGCACCACCGAGATTGCTGGTCGAGGCGATGCCCAGGTTACCAATACCCATCGACAGGTCCGCGCGCTTGAGATTCTCGGCAATCAGCGCACGACCGATCGTCAAGCCGTTGTAGTTGTTGTAGGCGCCGTCACCCAGCGGCATGCCATCGAGCGTATAGCCCAGCCGCGTCGTATTGAAGCCACGAACGCTCAGCGACAACGACTGCTCATTGGCCCCCAGCGAATCCACCGACTGTGCATTGACTCCCGGCATGATGTTCAACGCCTTTTGCACGCTGGCACCGGGAGGCAACGTCGATAGATTCTCCGGCAGCAGGGATTGCACCTGGCGAGTCTCT
>JBDHQY010000299.1:0-4096 GCA_039807315.1 Steroidobacter sp.
ATGTCGACGCCATCGACGTCGTAAACGCTGCGGATGTGCAGGATGCCGACGCTCTGCGTCGCCAGATCGGCGGGAAAGTCGGCACCGGGGAGGCGATCCGCAATCACCGCCGGCAGCGATTGCGGTGCGCTGGCAACCACCTCCGTGTAGATGAATCCTTCCTGCGGCGCGACGATGGGCTTCTGGGTGTTGTCGCGTACGTCATATATATAGACGCCGTACAACGGCGGCGCTTCCACCGGCGGCGTAGTGGTGTTGCTCAGGCGATCGGCGGTACACGGCACGATACGGCCAGCCTCGATCAGCCGGCATTGCGACCAGCTCACCAGCAGCCGATTGGTGCCGTCGAACAGCGGTGCGGCCGAGCGATAGCGGCCACCGGGCGAGGGGCCGACGATGGTGCGCACATCGGTCGGCAAGGCGCGTGACTGCGCCGGGCCGCTGAGTCCTGCGTTGGCGACGCTGCTGCCGCGCGTATTGTCGACATAGTTGGCGGTGTCGATCAGAACCAGGTCGCCGCCTTCGCTGGTGCCGGTGAACGGCAGGATCAATGCCAGCGTACGGCCATCGGGCATGGCGCGTGGTTTCAGGAACTGGATGGTCGAAGCCTGGCCGTTGAGCGGGCTCACCGTGCCGGTCTGATGACTGTGCGCGCCATACAGGAGCCTGAGATCGGTGCCGTCCGGGCGCACCGTGTACAGATCCATGTGGCCTTCACCCAGCACATGTTCCCAGCGCGTGTAGACGATCCGTCCGTCGGCGAGCACCGCCGGGTCCAGGTCGTGACTCTGGTTGAACGAGATCTGGTGGATGTTGCCGCCGTCCGGGTCCATCACGTGCAGCACGAACGCCGGATTGGGATTGCCGCCGCTGCCTTCGACCTGCGCCGCATACTGCGGCTTGTTCTCGTCCAGCAGAATGGCGCGTGCCTGGCGCTGCCGGGTCGAGCTGAACACGATGCGGCCGTCCGGCAGGTAGTGCGGCATGATGTCGTGGCCTTCTTCGGCCGTGGTGTCGGAAGCGATCACCCGGCGCAGAGCCTTGGCCCTGGCGTCGTACTCCCAGATGTTCCAGGTCGGTTGATCTTCCTCGTCCGCGCCCTCGATGAACTTGGCGCGCATCGCGAACACCACCTTGCTGCCGTCGAAATTGACTTCCACGTCGCGAATGTCGCCGAGCCCTTCGGTCAGCGCGGCAGTCAGATTGATTTCGGGCGCGGAGGGCGAGGCACGATCACGCATGAACAGATCCGCGCCGATATCGAAGCGCAGCACCTCGCGCGCATCCGCCGTCATCGCGTCCTGATCGTCAGGTACCGGCCGCTTCACATAGAAAACCGGGAAGTCGACGGTCACCGGGTCGGCGTCCTGACCGCTGCCGATGGTCACGTCCTTGCCGCCCTCGCCGCTGCTGCAAGCGGCCAGCAGCGTCACGAGGATTCCGGCCAGCGCGGGTGCGGTCCACCGGATACGCCGGCTGGTGCGCGCAGCGTCGATGGTCGCCTCATGGCTCGTTGGGCTCATCCGGTTTCCTCACTCGATCTCATGCGGCGGCAGTCGGCTTCGGGACATTGCAGCCGCTGCGTACAGCGGCGCGCCATCTTCGACGCGACATATTCCGCGATCCGTTAATCCAGTCACAGTTGCAAACCGCGCCAGATGCTGAATTTGCCTGCGCGCCGTTATCGCCGTGTTGTTGCGTGACGCTGCGCACATTCGCCTCGTCATCGCACGGGTTGAATGCGACGGCATCGTGGCGGCGAGACTACACGCGCGCGCGTGAGCCACGGTACTGTCGTCGCGTCGCGACGTCTTGTGGCTGAGACAGTTACGTCGGGTATTTGCCGCTGCGTATAGTCCGGGCGCGCTGTCGTCGGACAGCGGACCTGGCGCGGCGGCGAACGACTTGCGAGCGCTCGTCAAGGCAAATGGAACCGTCGGAAAATGGCAGAAGAATCGATCAACGCAGGACCGGCACGATGATCAACATTCCTGAGACTGAGGTCGGGACCCACTCCCGGGCAGCGAAGCCGCCGCGTGCGCGGCTGGCCAAGGCAGCGGCGCTGACGCTGGCCATCGTCTCGTTCGCAGTCGTGCAGCACGATGCGCTGGCGGGCGATCGCGAGCAGGCCAAGCGCATATACGACCGGCTCACCGGCACCTCGCCCTCGCCACAGACGCTGACCAGCCTCGAGCAATATCTAACGGCTCACGGCGCGGTCCAGACCGCGCTGCACATCATCGACGACACGACCGATCCGCGCTCCAGCAATTTCTACAGCGTCACGCTCAAGAATTTCGCCACGCCCTGGACCAATCGCGATCGCAACGTGTTTGCGCCGCTGAACGATTACACCGCCACCGTCATCGGCATGGTGCGCGACAACAAGGATTTCCGCGGCGTGCTCTCGGACGACATCGTGTATGTGGGCAACATCGGCTCGCCGGCCTACTCGAACACCGACAACCTTCACTATGAAGCGCTGGAAAACGGCAACATGGATCTGCGTGCCGTGCTGGTCGAGCGAACCCAGTCCTCGCTCAACGGCCTGCCGTCGGCGGCCACCGCGGGCATCATCACTTCGCGTGCCGCGGCGCAGGCTTTCTTCATCGCGGGTACCAACCGCGCCATGTTCCGCTTCACGGTGCTCAATCACCTGTGCCGCGACATGGAGCAGCTGCTCGACACCACGCGCCCACCGGACCGGATTCGCCAGGACATCACCCGCAGCCCCGGCGGCGACAGCAGCGTCTTCCTGAACAACTGCGTCGGTTGTCACAGCGGCATGGACCCGATGGCGCAGGCTTTCGCGTACTACGACTTCGACGAGAATCTTGGACGGCTGGTCTACACGCCCGGCCAAGTGCAGCCGAAGTACCTGATCAACTCGGACAACTTCAAGCCCGGCTACGTGACGCCCGACGATGAATGGGAGAACCGCTGGCGCCTGCCCGGCCTCAACAAGTCCATCGGCTGGTCCGCCAGCCTGCCCGGCAAGGGCGCGGGAGCGAAGTCCCTCGGCCAGGAGCTGGCCCACACCGATGCCTTCGCGCAATGCCAGGTGGAGAAAGTGTTCCGCACCGTCTGTCTGCGTTCGCCCAGCGACGCGACCGATCACAGCAAGGTCGGACTGGTCGCCGCCGGCTTCAAGAGCAACGGCAACCTGAAGCAGGTGTTCGCCGAAACCGCCGCCTATTGCGCCGGCCAGTAAGGAGCAGTGAGCATGAAGCGCGCAAGCGATTTCGCAGTTGCACGACTGGCCGGGGCGCTCGTCCTCGGGCTGATCGTGCTGTCGGGCTGCAGCGGCGGAGCCAGCACCACGCAGAATCCGGCCGCGGGCGGCCAGAGCGGCGGCAGCTCCGACTATGCCGGCCCGGCGCCGCTGACGCCCGATGTCCAGGCATTCCGCGTCAATTTCTGGGAGAACATCCGCGGCAGCAGCCGCTGCGGCAACTGTCACAACGCGGGCGGTCAGGCGCCGACCTTCGCACGTTCGGACGATGTGAACGCGGCGTACGAACAGGCCAACCCGGTGATCGATCGCGGCAGTCCGTCGCAATCGCCACTGGTGCTCAAGGTCGGCGGCGGCCACAACTGCTGGCTCTCCGACGCCAGCGCCTGCGCCAGCATCCTGACGCGCTGGATCACCGATTGGGTGGGCGCTTCGGGGGTCGGTGGCCGACAGATCGAATTGCTGGCGCCGACCGTGAAGGAGCCGGGCATGAGCAAGCGCTTTCCGGTCAATGCGCCGTCCGGCTTCACCCGGGTACACAACCTGCTGATCTCCTACGACTGCAATCGCTGCCACAAGCCGGCGTCGGCCACGCCGCAGTCGCCGTTCTTCGCGGTCGACGACCTCGAGGAATCCTACAAGGCCGCCATCCCGAAGATGAACCTGGACAAGCCGGAGAATTCACGCTTCGTGATCCGTCTGGGCGCCGAGTTCCACAACTGCAAGAACACCTGTGCCGCCGATGCGGAGGAAATGCGCGCCGCGATCGCCGACATGGCGGGAGCGATCAGCGCCGATCCGGTCAAGAACACGGTCATCAGCAACGCGCTGACCCTCTACGACGGCACGGTGGCCAGCGGCGGC
>JBDHQY010000300.1:0-4094 GCA_039807315.1 Steroidobacter sp.
AAGAGGCTGGCCCTCGGCGTACCGGACCTTGACCAGCGAATCCATCAGATCGACCCGCTCGCGCCACAGGCGGCGCGCCTGCTCGTCGTTCAGGCCGGTCTCCGGCGCATAGGAAAGCTGCACGTCCAGCCATTGAATGCGCTGCTCGATGGTGTCGATGGTGGCCGCCAGAGCAACGCGCTCGATGCTGGGCCGCTCCGGCAAGTGTCGCAGCAGCTCATCCAGGTGACGCGATTGCGCCACCAGCGTTTCCAGCGGCTCCTGCTGGTTCGCAGGCTGCTTCGCTACCGCAGCGGCCGACTCCGGTGCCGACACTTTCGCACCCCCGTCACGCCGCGTGATTCCAATCATCGCCACCACCAGAACGCATGCGGCGGCAACCGCCGCCACCGCCAGCCGCCCGCGAACCCGTGCAGGCTGCATCGGCGACAGCCCCGGCGGCTCGAAAGAAGGCAGCGCCTGCAAACGCTGCTGCAATTCTTGGAGGCGCTCGAGCTCCGCGCTGCACTGGGTGCAACTCGCAATGTGCCGGGCGATATTCACATCGACGGGCTCGCCGTCACGCTGGCTCAGCAGCTGGTCGATACGGGCGTGCATGACAGACTCTCGACTTTCGAAGCGGACACCTGCGGATCGAGCAGCTCGCGCAAGCGCTGATGCGCGCGCGACAGCTGCGATTTGGAAAAGCTGGGCGTACGGCCCAGCAGAGAGGCAATCTCGTGATGGGTATAGCCCTCGACGTCGTGCAACCAGACGACGCTGCGGGTCAATGCGGGCAACGCCGCGAGCGCGCGTTCCAGGTCCGCGTTGATAGTGGCTTGTACATCCGGACGCGGGGCGGCGTCGATCAGAGCCAGCGCCGCTGGCTGTTCCTCCTGAGCGTCGAGCCACAAGGCGCGGCGCTGCCAGGGAGAGCGCAGATGGGTCAAGCACTTGTTGACGGTGATGGCGCGCACCCAGCCTGCAAACGATCCCTCGCCCGCATACGAGCCGATGCTGCGCAGGATCTGCACGAAGACCTCCTGGAACAGATCGTCGGCCGCGGCCGGCGGGATCAAGCGCCGGATCAGGGTGTAGACGGCCCGCCCGCAGGCACGATAGATGGCGTCGTGCGCAGCCATGTCGCCGCCAGCGGCGGCTCTGATGACTTCTGCCGGAATCTGTATGCCCTGGAACTGCGACATGATGGCCGTATAGATGCGACAGCCCGGAAAAAGGTCGCAACGCCGCGCGGCTTTCGCACTATACTTTCCGCCCCTTTTGCCGCCGGTGTGGCGGAATTGGTAGACGCAGCAGACTCAAAATCTGCCATGGGCAACCATGTGTCGGTTCGACTCCGACCACCGGCACCAGGGACTTCCTGCCGTTACGGCAGCCGCCGCGCCCGCTCGATCCGCTCGTCATCGGCGCTAGGCGCTTCCGGTATCGGCGAGTTCCCGTCGGACCAGCTCCCGATGTCGCGCGCAGCGCACGTTCCATCTGACGCCGGCGGCAGCGCAAAGCCATGAGAACGCAATGACCACGAGAACACTGCTGCAGCTCGCCGCCGACCTCGCCGCCGGCCGCACCCACAGCCGGGCGTTGGTGGACGAATGCCTGGCGCGCATCACCGCTACTTCGGGTGAAGGTGCCCGCGTATTCATCAAGGTCGAGCGGGAAAAGGCCATCGCCGCCGCGGACTATCACGACCGGATGCGCAGCCGCGGTGGCGCGGCCTCGCCCTTTGCCGGCATCCCCATTTCCATCAAGGATCTGTTCGATGTCTGCGGCGAAGTGACCACGGCGGGCTCCACCGTGCTGCGCGACTGCCCGCCGGCAGCGCGGGATGCGGTATCGGTAGCGAGGCTGCGCGCCGCCGGCTTCATTCCCATCGGCCGGACCAACATGACGGAGTTCGCCTTCTCCGGTCTTGGCCTGAATCCCCACTACGGCACGCCGCTCAATCCTCATGATCGCGGCGCGGCGCGCATCCCCGGCGGTTCGTCGTCCGGAGCCGCGGTATCCGTAACAGACGGCATGGCTCACGGCGCGCTCGGGACCGACACCGGTGGCTCATGCCGCATTCCGGCAGCGCTCTGCGGCATCGTCGGCTTCAAGCCCACTGCCCGGCGCGTGCCGCTGGACGGCGCGGTGCCGTTGTCCGAATCGCTCGATTCGATCGGTCCGCTAGCCTCATCCGTTTCCTGCTGCGTCGTGCTCGACGCGGTATTGTCGGGGGCAACCGAGTTCGAGGTCGCGCCGCTGCCGATCCAAGGGCTGAGACTGGCGGTCCCGCAAACCGTGGTGCTCGACGCCATGGACGCAAATGTTGCCGCTTCGTTCGAGCGGGCGCTGAAGACGCTGGCGAGCGCGGGCGCACGCATCAGTGAAGTCACGCTCCTGGAGCTGGCCGAGCTGCCGCAGATCAATCGCAAGGGCGGTTTCGCTTCGGCCGAGTCCTACGCTTTCCATCAAGCCCGCATCGCAACCGATGCTTCAGCTTACGACCGGCGCGTGCTGACGCGGATCGTTCGAGGCAAGGAGCAGAGTGCGGCCGACTATCTGGAGCTGCAGCGCCTACGTGCGGACTTCCAACGCCGAGTCGCCAACATCGTTGCGCCTTACGATGCCCTGCTGATGCCGACGGTGCCCATCGTCGCGCCGCGCCTGTCGGAGCTGCAGGAAGACGACGCGTATACGCGCATCAACATGCTGGTGCTGCGCAATCCATCGATCATCAATTTCCTGGACGGTTGCGCGATCAGCCTCCCCTGCCACCGCGCCGGAGAACTGCCGGTGGGCCTGACGCTGGCGGGAGCCCACGGCTCGGATCAGCGGCTGCTGGCCATGGCCGAGACCATCGCACCGCTGGTTGCGCCGCTGCCGGCAGCGCAATAGAGCCGCTACGATCCGCGATGAAGTTCTGCTCCACCTGTGGTGCGCCGGTCGCTCTCACCATTCCCGATGGCGACCACCTCCCGCGGTACGTCTGCACCGTGTGCAAGACGGTGCACTACGAGAACCCGCGCATCATCGCCGGCTGCGTGCCGGAGTGGCAGGGCAAGATCCTGCTTTGCAAACGAGCCATCGAGCCGCGGCGGGGCTACTGGACGGTTCCCGCGGGCTTCATGGAAAACGGCGAAGCCGTGCAGGACGGCGCGGCGCGCGAAGCGATGGAGGAAGCGCTGGCCCGCGTCGAGATCGGCTCGCTGCTTTCCATCGTCAACGTCATCCGTGCGCACCAGGTGCACATCAACTTCCGCGCCCGTCTGCTCGATGGCGAATTCGGCGTCGGCCCGGAAAGCCTGGAGACCCGGCTGTGCGACGCCAGCGAGATTCCCTGGGACGAGATCGCGTTCCTGAGCGTCGAATTCACGCTGCGGCGCTACCTGGCGGACCGGCAGGCGGGCCTGGAGCGAGCGCATTTCCGGGACATCGACTGGCGCGACGGCAATCTGCTCATCACCGACCGCTGACGGTCGTAGCGCTTCAAGTCGCCGCCACCCTTTGGCACAATGGCTGCCCCTCGAGCGGCGCGCGCCCGCTCATCACGTTGAAAGAGCCCGTCAATGACCTTTGTCGTCACCGAAAACTGCATCAAGTGCAAGTACACCGACTGCGTGGAGGTCTGCCCGGTCGATTGCTTTCACGCCGGTCCGAATTTTCTGGTGATCGATCCGGACGAGTGCATCGACTGCACCCTGTGCGAGCCGGAGTGCCCGGCCGAAGCCATCTTCTCCGAGGAGGAGCTGCCCGCCGGTCAGGAGCAGTTCAAGCAGATCAACGCCGAGCTGGCCAAGCAGTGGCCGGTGCTCACCGAGAGGATCGCCGCGCCGGCCGACGCCAAGGAATGGGACGGCAAGCCCGACAAGCTCAAGCTCCTGGAACGCTGACTGCCGCAGACAATGGCTCTCCGCAGCGGCATGCGCCGCCGCGGAATCCACCGGTCTACTCGAGTCTTACTTGTTGCTGGCCGACTTCGCTGCAGCCAGCCGCAGCTCGTCGAGCTGCTGCACCATTTCCCGGGGCGGCAGGTAACCGCCGATGTAATCGCCCGCGGCAGTGAAGATCGCCGGGGTGCCGCGCACGCCCAGCTCTTCGCCCAGGGCGTACTG
>JBDHQY010000301.1:0-4086 GCA_039807315.1 Steroidobacter sp.
GCTCGGCGGACTGCTCGGTGAGCCGGCGCGGAGTTCCCAGATTGATGTCGAGCAGCCGGTGCAGTTCCTTGAACGGATCGACGGCGTCGTCGACCCTGAGATCCACGATCCGCTCGTTGACCTCGTTCGAGCCGGGCTTCACCGGGCGCACCACCAGCAGACCGGCCGACTGCATGCCGCGCGTGTCCCCTCCGGCAGCCTGGCCCGCGTCGAGCGCATCCATCAGGCGCTCGCCCATGGTTCCTTTGCTGCGCTCATAGGCGCGAGCCATGCTCTTCACCACATCCTCGCTGGCCAGCGTATTGCCCTGCACGGAGAAATTCTTGCCGATCACACTGCCCGCATAGCCGCCCAGATGGACGGGATCGGCCTTGTCGAAGTTGCGATCGAGCACCCGCTTGCCCGTATAGACGGCGGCTTCGCCCTTGGCATTGATGACCGCGAGCTGCCGCGTGTCGCGGCCCGGGTCCTCGTCGGTGAGGCGCTTGACGACTTCCGCCGGACCGAGCCCCTGCTTCAGCAGCTCGATCGCCTTGGGCCCGTACAAGCGGTTGGCGGCTGCCTGCGTGGCGATAGCGCCGACGCCGGCAACGGCATAGGGTACGGCGGCGCCGGAACCGAACGCGTGCGACTGCACGCCGACGCCCAGCTCCTGGGTCTCGGGATCGTAGGCAATGATCGAGAACGTCGCGAACCAGCGCTCCGGATTCGACGGCGCCTCATCCCACGGCACATTGACGTTCTGCGCCAGCGCCTGCCCCGACGGCCCCATCCCCAGCATCGCAACCAGCAGGGCCAGCTCCAACAGGCGCGATCTTATTTTCATTACCTGGTCCCCGTATTCGCTACGCCGGCACAACGATGCAGGTAAAGCTCGGCAGCCGACCTGGAACGCCTTGGATCCGCTTGCGCCGTATCGATCCCGCAGTCCAGGAATCGCTTGCCGATCTACACACTCGAGCGGCGGATGTCGCCGTGTGCCCATCGTCTGCGGCCAGATTTCTGGCTTCCGAGCACGCCGAGCAAGCCTGCCCTGCGTCTCGAAACCTCAAGCGGCTGCCTTCGATGCAGATCAGCCGCAATGCCGCGCAGCCGTCATTTTCTGTTCGCCTGCAGCGCGTCGGCGTCGGGATGCGTAATGAATGCCTGCACCATGTTGACCGTGAGCGCCGAGGAGATGGCGGTCATCTCGCCTTTCTCGTTCGGGTAGGCATCGGCCGTCTTGCGCAACGCCCAGTAGAACTCCGCCGGATCCAGCCGCCCATAGGACAGGTGGTGCGTGGACCAGGCAGTCAGCCACGTGTAGTAGGACTCCACATCCATGTAGCCGGCAATCAGGCCATCCGCCCGCTCGGGCGTGAGCGTCAGCTTCAGACGCATGTCGTGCCAGTTCAGCAGGGTCGGCACATCGTTGTAGATGGCCCAAGGGTAGATGCCGTCCTTGCCCGGCTCGGTGGTCAGCACACCGTCGGCGATCCTGCCCTTGAGGTGCTGAATGATCGGCTTGCCCCAGCGCATGTCGACGCGCTGCGTGCCGCCGGGGGCCACACCCTCGCCGGTGGCGTCCAGCAATACCGGATCGCGGCCGCGATAGATGGTCACCTTGACGTCGTCGTCATTGACCAGACTGTCGACGTCGCCGATTTCGATCAGGGTGCGGTTCCAGTTGGAGAGACGGACGAACTTGTTGCCGAACAGTTGCAGCTGCCCTTCGGGCTGGCGGAACTGCGCATTGCAGGCGAGCACCTTCTGCAGCGCGTTGTCGATGCCTTTCTCGCCGGTGGCGCTGACATAGTCGTTCGCTCCGACCTTGCCGTCGAGGTTCACGCCGACGCCGATATTCCCCTTGGAAAAAATGTAGGGGAACTGCATCTGCTTGTCGTCGGGGAAGAACTTCAGGCTCTCCCGGGCGAGCTGGGTCTTTTCCACCGGGCCGCCGCGGGGATACAGCGCTTTGAAGGTTTCGCGCGGCCCGTACCCGGCCAGCCCTTCCGGGCAGTCCTTGTCCACATCCGCGGTCTGGTGAAAGGCCCAATGCAGGTCCGTGGTCACGTAGCCGATGGTGCGCGTGGCTGCTATCGATTGGCTGCCGTCGGCCACGGCGAGGCTGGCCGTCAGGCTCGTCGCAGCCAGCGCCGCCAGTATTCCGCAGGTCTTGTTGGTAACGAGTTGCATATCAGTCCTTCCGTTGCTGAACCCTCGGCGCGCCTCGCGGGCAAAGTGCGCTGGGGCAGCGTTCGTAGCCGCCAATTGAGTCAGATCACCCGCAGCCAGAAAGCCCGAAAACCGTTGCGGCGCCCCTGCCACTCGCCCATCGAGTGACCGCGGAATTCGCCGGGTTGCTGATCGCCCGAATAGGTGTATATCGGCCGGCCGCGGAAGGCCCAGACACGCAGCGAGCCCGCCTGCCCGTCAGCCGCCCGGCGATCGGTCTTGGGGTCGACCGAGATGATCGACCAGACGCTGCCGGTGCCTGCCTCGTCGGCTGCCGCCGGCACGAAATGCCATAGTTCATGGCAACGCGCCCAATCACCGCCGCCGCAGATGGCCAGGCGGTACTGCTGCGGACTGTCCAAGGTGTCGCAGGACAACTGGTCCGCCGAATCGTCGCCGCAGGTGTAGAAATACACCGTCTTGCCGTTGCGATCGGCCAGCACATCGCCGTAGGTGGCGTTCTGGACGGTAAACGACTTGGGGAGCGCCGGCCCGGACTGCACATACACATTGTGCCAGCCCGACTCGTCACTGCCGTCATGGCTCATGGCGCGGGTGTCGCGCATGTAGGTGTACAGCGGCTGTTTGCGGAACGCCCACTGCCGCACGCCGAGCGAGCGTTGGACAATCGACCACTCCCCCTGCGGCCGTGCCGTTTCGGGGGCCAGCACCGGCGTCCAGCGCTGCAAGCAAGCCTCCGTGGTGCAGTTGGACTTGTCCGGTCCATCCTGGTCGGAAGCGTAAATCGAATAGCGCTTGTCGTTCACCAGCAAGCGGCCGTTCAGAGTGCCTTCGACGCGAAAGCCCGGCGGCATGGCCGTCGGCGGTCCGACCGGGAAGCGTTCGGCCGGAGTATCGCCGCCCCGGCGGAACAGGGTGATACCGCCCAGAACGTCCCCGGGAGACCGATCGAGATGCGAGGTGTACAGCGGCTGATGGTCATAGGCCCACTGCAACGTACCGTCGCTGCGCTTGATGATGCTCCAGTCGCCCACCGGCTTGGCGTTCGCCTCCGCGACCACCGGCGGCCACTGCGCCACGCAGCTCTGGCGCGTATCGAGATCCGGAAGATCCAATCCTTCTGGATAGGGGCTCATGTAGCCACCCGTCTTGGTCGTGACCACATCCGTGCAAGCCGACTTGTCCTTGGGATCGCCTGCGTAACCGTTACGCAATGAGGCAATCGGCCACTTGTACAAAGTTCGGCCGCGCGCATCCGCGAATACCGGCCCTTCCAGCTCGGTGGAAACCACCTTGAATCCCGGCGGCATCGGTACCTCGACATACGGCTCGCGGGCGGACGACTCCGCCGCCGACGCACCGCTCATGCCCAACGCCAGCAGGATCCCCGTCACTGCAACTGTCAATCTCATTGGCGGCTCTCTCCCGAATCCTGCGCAGCTCAGACCAGAATCTCGCTGATTTCCTTCGAGGTGATGTTCGACTGCGTCCCCCAGGACGCAATGTCGACCCCCAAGGTCTTCATCATGGTGTAACCCAGACGCGTGCCGGGCGTGCCGCCGCCGTCGAGATGCAGGCCGGTCTTGATCCTGCCGCCGGCGCGACCGGCGGAGAACATCGGCAGCCCCTCGATGGAGTGCACCTTGGCGAAGGACTGATCCGTGGACGCATAGATCAGCATGTTGTCCAGCAAGGTGCCGTCGCCTTCCTTGACCTTCGAGAAGGCTTCCACGAAATACACCCACTCCTCGAAGCCACGGCGCAGGAACCAGGACACCATGGGCTGATAACCCAGATGCGGATCCAGCGGCTCTTCATGCGAGGCCGTGTGGTGCGGCTTCTCATAGCCTGACTTGGTCGTGGACGAGAACGACTTCGAGTAGGTCGCATTGACCACGCGGGTCTGATCGC
>JBDHQY010000302.1:0-4072 GCA_039807315.1 Steroidobacter sp.
GACTTGCGGCTGGAAGCGATCTGCCGGTGCCGCACATGGGCTGGAACCAGCTCGAGTTCGACCGTGCCTCGCCCCTGCTCGATCACATCGCGACCGGCGATTACTGCTACTTCGTACACAGCTATGCCGCGCCGGTCGGCGATCTCACCCTTGCGACCACACGCTATGGCGAGGCGTTCTCTGCCATCGTCCGGCACGGCAATGTTCATGGCGTGCAGTTCCATCCGGAACGCTCGGCGAGCACTGGCGCGCGGCTGCTGCGCAACTTCCTGCAACTGTAAACAACGATTCTCGTCACCCGATGGAACTCATTCCCGCGATCGATCTCAAGGAAAGCCGGTGCGTGCGCCTGTTCAAGGGCGATTTCGCCGCCGAGACGGTCTATTCGAACGAGCCGGCGAGCGTGCTGGAGCGCTATCGGTCATTGGGAGCGCAGCGTGTCCATGTGGTGGATTTGGATGGTGCACGCGACGGCAATCAGCCGAATCGAGAAATCATCGTGCAGCTGGCGGCACTGCGCAGCGTACGTCTGCAGGTCGGCGGCGGATTGCGAACGCTGCAACGCGTTCAAGAATTCCTGGATGCCGGGGTGGAACGCGCGGTGATCGGCAGCGTGGCCGTCACCGCCCCGGATGAAGTCGCGTACTGGATGACGCAGATCGATCCGTGGCGCATCGTTCTGGCCTTCGATGTGCGGCTCGAGTCCGACGGCATTCCGCTGCTGGCCACGCACGGTTGGCGGCAGACCAGCGACATCGTGCTGTGGAAAGCCGTCGACAGATTCATGAGCTGCGGCCTGAAGCATGTGTTGTGCACCGACGTTGCGCGCGACGGCGCCATGACCGGGCCGAATTGCGCGCTTTACGCCGAAGCCGTGCGGCGCTTTCCCGAGCTGCAATGGCAGGCTTCGGGCGGCATCGCCCACGCGAACGATCTCGCCGCGTTGCGCGAATGCGGCGTCGCCGCCGCCATCAGCGGCAAGGCGATGCTGGAAAACACCATTCCTGCCGAGGAGCTGCGGCCATTCTTGCCAAACGCATCATCCCCTGTCTCGATGTAAGGGACGGCCGGGTCGTCAAGGGCGTGCGCTTCCGCGATCACGTGGTCGTCGGCGACATTCTCGAGCTTGCCGCGCGCTACAGTGCGGAAGGCGCCGACGAGCTGGTTTTCTACGACATCACGGCCAGCCCGGACGGGCGCTCGGTGGATCGCAGCTGGATCCGCAGGATCGCGCGCATCCTGGATATTCCGTTCTGTGTCGCCGGCGGTATCCGCAGCGTTGCCGACGCGGAGCAGGTGCTGGGCCAGGGCGCGGAGAAAATTTCCATCAATTCGCCGGCACTGGCCGATCCCGAGCTGATCTCGCGCCTCAGCGAGCGCTTCGGCGCTCAATGCGTGGTCATCGGCATCGACAGCCAGAGCGTCGACGGCGACTACCACGTCTATCAGTTCACCGGCGATCCGAGCCGGACCCGTAACACCGCACGACGCACGCTCGATTGGGTTCGCGAAGTCCAGCAGCGCGGCGCCGGCGAGATCGTCCTCAACTGCATGGCGAGCGATGGCGTACGTCGGGGCTATGACATCGCCCAGTTGTCCGCCGTGCGTCGGATCTGTCAGGTGCCGTTGATCGCTTCCGGCGGCGCGGGCACGCCAGTACATTTCTCCGACGTATTCCAGCAGGCCCATGTCGCTGGCGCGCTCGCCGCCAGCGTCTTTCACAGCGGCGACATCGCGATCCCCGATCTGAAGAAATTCCTGCGCATGCAGGCGATCCCGGTCCGGCCCGAGGTACGACCATGACACCCGCACAGATCGCGGCTCTCGACTGGGACAAAGGCGACGGCCTGCTGCCGGCAGTGGTGCAGGATGCACGCACCGGCAGAGTCCTGATGCTGGGCTACATGAACGCCGAGGCGCTGCGCGTTACGCTCGATAGCCATCGCGTGACGTTCTTCAGCCGCAGCAAGAATCGCCTCTGGACCAAGGGCGAGACTTCCGGAAATTTCCTGAACCTGGCGGCCGTCGGCGCCGATTGCGACAACGATAGCCTGCTGCTCCTGGCGCATCCCGACGGACCGACCTGCCACAGCGGCAGCGACAGTTGCTTTGCAGTGCAGAGCGGCACCACAGCGACAGATTTCGCCTTCCTGTCGCGGCTGGAATCGGTGATCGCGCAGCGTATCGCGGACCAGCCGAGCGGCAGCTACACGGCACGAATCTGGTCCGAAGGCCCGACACGGCTCGCCCAGAAGGTCGGCGAGGAAGGGGTGGAAGTGGCGCTGGCCGCCGTGACCCAGGAGGACGAACGCCTGGTGAGCGAGGCCGCCGACCTGCTGTTTCATCTGGCGCTACTGTTGAAGAGTCGCGACCTGTCGCTGGCGAACGCGGTGAAGGAACTCGAGCAGCGTCACGCCGCGAAGCCGTAGCCGTAGCCGGCGGCTTCAGCTCGCAGGACGCGCAGCCAATGCCCGGCCCGCTCTCGTTTCGTCATTCCTGCGTACGCAGGAATCCACCTCAAATCAACACCTCTATCGCCGGCTCGCGCAGGTTGTACTGCGAGCTCATGGCGCGGCCATAGGCGCCGGCGGTGGCGATCAGCAGGATGTCGCCTTCCTGGGTCGGCGGCAGCAGCCGGTCGGTGCCGAGCTGATCGCCCGACTCGCAGATCGGACCGACCACATTCACCACTTCGGTGGCCAGCTGGTCGAGCCGGCTGAGATTCAGGATCTCGTGATGCGCGCCGTACAACGCCGGGCGGATCAGCGAGTTCATGCCGGTCGCGACGCCGACGTACTGCACTTCGCCCTTACCCTTGAGCTGCGTCACCTGCGCCAGCAGCACGCCGGCCTCGGCAACCAGATAGCGGCCGGGCTCGATCCACAAGGTCAGCCGGGGATGCGCCGCCTTCAGGGCCGCGAGCGCCGCGCCGAACTCCGGCAGCACCACGCCCGGCTGACCCAACCGCTCCGGCACGCCCAGGCCGCCGCCCAGGTCGACGGTGTGAACGTCGGTGAATCGCTGCGTGAGCGCGGCCAGCGTCTCGCCGACCGACTGCCAGTTGTCCACGGTGAACACGCCGCTGCCGGTGTGCGCATGCAACCCGACCACGCGCGCGCCGCTTGCCTTGACCAACCGCTGCAGCTCATCTAACTCGAACAGCGGCACACCGAACTTCGAGTGCACGCCGGCAGTGCGCACCTTGTCATGATGGCCGCGGCCGTAGCCCGTATCGACACGCACGAATACGTCGCGACCCTTGAACAGCTCCGGCCACGCCTTGAGCGGGTGCAGATTGTCCAGCGTCACCCAGATGCCCTGCTCCAGAGCCCAGGCGTACTCGTCGCGCGGCGCGAAATTCGGCGTGAACAGGATTTTCTTGTGGTCGATGCCGGGCAGCGTGCGCAGCACATGCTCGACCTCGTTGCGCGAGACGCACTCGAAGCCCAGACCCTGCTCATGGAACAGTCGCAGGATCTCCGGATGCCAGTTGGCCTTCAAAGCGTAGAACACGGCATCGATACCGGGCAGCGCCTTGAGCGATTGCGCCTTCGCCTTGAGCGTGGCGCGGTCGTAGACGAATGCAGCGGCATGCTTGCGCCCGAGCGCGACCAGATCGTCGCGACGTGCATGCCACCACTGCTTGGAGGTATCCCGGTCCTGGTCGGCGGCGCCGTAAAGCTCTTCCCAGGTCGGCCCCAGCACGCGGTCCGCAGTCATCTTGCGGATCGCGATCTCGTGCAGGCGCGATACCAGCCGATCGCCCTGCGCCTCGTCGATCACGAAAGTGATGTTGAGATCGTTGGCGGCCTGCGTGACCAGATAGATCTTCTGTTCCTCGAACAGCTCCAGCGCATTGCCCAGTCGATGCAGGATGGCGCGGATGTTGCGCCCGACCAGGCTCACCGCGGCGCACGGGCCGATGATCTGCACCCGGCAGATCTTCGCCAAGTCGTCGGTGAGCGCGCTCATGGCCGCCTTGGTGAGCGAGTTGGCGGCCGGATCCAGCGACACGGTGACGCTGGTTTCCGAGGTCGACACCAGGTCGATCGAGATGCCGTGATCCTTGAAC
>JBDHQY010000303.1:0-4051 GCA_039807315.1 Steroidobacter sp.
CCGCCTTCGCGATGAACCGATTTCGCAAGCAACGCTGCTTCTCGATGCTGCCATCTACAGGGCGTGCTTCGACATCGCCCGTCGCATCGCGACAGGTATTCCTGGCAGCGGTTTAGATGCGTTCGACGCTTCGCCGGATTTACGGTGCTATGTCGCCAATTGTTTCCTGATCCTAAAGGATTTCGGACTTGCAGTGTTTGACGAGGGTGTATGGCAAGTCGACGGTTCCACGGATCTGCCAGATTTCGACGCGATCATTGTCGAACTGATATCCAGTTTTCCGGAGCGGGGTGCGGCAGCCTCGCTCGTTAACGACGTCTACCGCTTCATCATGGCAAAGCTGGATTGCATGAGTACAGGCGGCGACATCTCCTCCGAGCTGGGTTTCAGGCACTCGGAGGCCAGTCTGGATCATATCCGCAACCATTCGCCACTCGCGCGGAGGCGTTGGGAAGAGATTTGCCGGATCGTGGAGGTGTATCTGACGGAGGCAGAATCGCCTGCGAATCTTGTCATCGCGGAATTCGCCGCCACATCCGTCGCCGTTACCGAGCGGCTTGCGGCGATCGTTGATCGGTTTGGTGCGAACCTGGTCGTCTTCGAGGACGACGAAAACCTCAGGAGCAACTTGCGGGTCGCGCTGGCGGCCAATCCGAGGGTGACTATCGTGGATGACGGGCTGGCATCCTTCTGCCTACCGATCAGTCTTGCGGTAAGCGCCAACGGCTTCTTGTGTAGCCGGACGGCCAAGGACGGCGAGATGAAGGCGGCCCTGCGCCGCGCCGCGGAAAGCGGTGCGCAGCTCGCGCTGATCGAACATCCATCGACGGTCCTGTCCGACTTCATCCTGGGACTGAACGACGGCTGGTTCGACCAGACGATCTTGGCGGACATGCCGATAGGAGCAATGCTGCCGTCCTCGCACATGCCGGCTCATCTGGAGGCCATGGGATTTCAGCATGTGGAGGCGCGACGCATCGAACTTGCGGATGGTCCTCTCGTCGCTGTTACCTGCGCCGGGACGCCAACCGTTGCCGAGCGCGCGCTCCGACCGCAAGCGAGTCTGTTGGCCATCAGCGCTCCCGGCACTGTGCTTGGGGATATCGAGTGCGGACAGCTTGTCGATCTGCCATGGACGAAGGCGCTTGATGCCGAATCCGTCGAACGTGCCGTTTCGGAAACGGCCGCCGGTGAATACGATATCGTTTTCGCCTTGCCGTCCGAACCGCCCGAGGATCATGCGCTTCAAATTGCGACCCACCTCGACATTCTCCGTCAGGTAGTTGAAGCGGTGCGCGCGTCGTCGAATCGCAAGCGCAGCGCCAAGCCACGCCTTTTCCTTGTTGCGCCGGGCGGCGCGCCGGTGGACGAGGCCAGGGCCAATCCCGTCAACCAGGCGATATGGATGTACACGCGCGTCCTCCAGAACGAATACGACGAGGTTGATGTCGTGCGGTTGGATGTCGATGCCGGCAGGCTGTCGGCCGTGTTGTGGTCCGATCTGCTGGGGCTGTGGGAACTGGGAGAAACTGAACTTCTTTTTGACGACCAGTCGCGCCTGTTCAGGTCCGTGCGTGCGGTTAGCGGTTCGCATCATTCGTCCGACCGGCTGACGTCGCAATTCGCCGCCGCCACTGTCGATCAGAAAGTTTCCGGCCGCATCGACACGATCCAATGGCAGGCGACCGGCGCGCGGCCGGAGCCGCAGGCCGGCGAGGTTCTGGTGCAAGTCGCGGCAACCGGCCTCAACTTCCGTGACGTCATGTGGGCCATGGGCTTGTTGCCTGAGGAGGCTCTCGAGGATGGCTTTGCCGGAGCGACGATAGGAATGGAGTTTTCGGGCACGGCGATAGCGGTAGGTCCGGGCGTCGACAGCATCAAGCCTGGCGATACTGTGATGGGTATCGGATCGAATGCATTTTCGACACATGTGGTCGTGCAGCAAGACGCCGTCACCCGGATACCCGACGGTGTCGATCCGGTTCAGGCAGCAACGGTGCCGGTCACATTCCTCACCGCCTACTATGCGCTTGTCGAACTTGGTAGATTGCAGCCGGACGATACGGTTCTCATTCATGGAGCGGCCGGAGGGGTGGGATTGGCGGCGCTGCAAATCGCCAAGCTGAAAGGCGCAACCGTCATAGCCACAGCCGGAACGCCGGAAAAGCGTCACCTCGTTGCCGCCCTCGGCGCCGACCAAGTCTACGATTCCCGCTCGCTCGAATTCATCAACGACGTTCTTGAGGGAACCGGCGGAGAGGGCGTCGACATCGTCGTCAATTCGCTGTTTTCAGAGGCGATGGAGCGCAGTCTGGAACTCGTCAAGCCATTCGGCCGATTCCTCGAACTGGGCAAGCGGGACTACTATTCCGACCGGAAGATCGCGCTGAGACCATTCAGGAAGAACATCTCCTATTTCGGGATCGATGCCGACCAGTTGCTGGTCGAAGCCCCAAAGGTGACCACCAGGATCTTCGGCGAAATTTCTTCGCTGTTCCGCGAAGGTCATCTCAGGCCGCTTCCCTATCGTGTCTTCGCTTTCGACGAGCTCTCGTCGGCCTTCCGGCTGATGCAGAGCTCCGGACATATCGGCAAGATCGTGGTCACGCCGCCCGTCGCTGGGCAGGACCGAGTACTGAAAGCGGACCCGGCGCCGCTGGCCCTTTCGGCTGGAACCTATCTCGTCGTCGGTGGCGTCGGAGGCTTTGGCCTTGAAGCTGCCAACTGGCTCGCTGGGAAGGGCGCATCGCATGTCGCGCTGGCCACTCGCAGCGGCAAGCCCGATGCGGAGACGGCGGCGGCAATCGAACGCTGGGCGAAGGCTGGTGTAACGGCAAGCGTTCACGCCTGCGATGTGACCAGCGAAACGCATGTCGCGGCCTTGCTCGCCGAGCTCCGTTCGCGTGGCCCCCTAAAAGGTATCGTTCACGCAGCCATGGTGCTGGATGATGCCCTAATCGCCAATTCCAGTCGGGAGCGAAACCGGCCCGTCCTGGCTACGAAGGTGGTTGGTGCTGCGATTCTCGACCGGCTGACCGATACCGACAATCTGGACCTCTTTCTGTTGTTCTCGTCGGCCACGACGATGGTCGGCAATCCGGGGCAGGCCAATTATGTCGCCGCTAATGGTTATCTCGAAGGTCTCGCTCGGATGCGCCGCCGGCTCGGCAAGACAGCATTGGCGGTTGCATTCGGCGCGATCGCGGATGCTGGCTTCCTCGCGCGCAACGACACCATCAACGAAAAGCTCTCCCGGCGTATCGGCGACACCTCGCTCAAGGCCCGAGATGCCCTGCGCTATGTCGAGGATTACATGAGGAGCGATCCGGGCACCGTCACCGCGGCCGCCGTAGTGATCTCGGAGATCGATTGGCGCGCGGCCTCGATGCTGGCGACTGTACAGCATTCTGTTTTCAGTGCCGTCAGGATCGGTAATTCGCCCCGTCAGAACGATACCGATCATATCGATCTGCATTCTCTGGTGGCTGGCAAGCCGGTGGACGAGGTCGAGCGTATCCTGCTTAGGCTGATCGCGTCCGAGTTGGCAGTAATTCTCAAGGTCGCGGAACAAAGCATCACGCCCGACAAGCTCCTGCGGGATATCGGATTGGACAGCCTAATGACGATGGAGCTTGGCACCAGCTTCCAGCAGAAAACCGGCATCGATCTTCCCCTGAGCGGGGTATCCGATGCCACGACCGTCGGCCACGTTGTTGGCAAGTTGCGAGACAAGTTGCTTAGTCGCGATGCCGATGCCACTTTGTCCGAACAAGAAGGTATCCTGCAAGGCCTCGCCAGCAAACACGCCGAAATAGCATCTAGCGATGTCGTCCATGAGTGAAAATTCTTCGAAAGGAGCAGGAGTGGCGTCAAAGCTTTTGTCCAGCACAATGTCCGAGCGCTTGCGAAAGCACAGGACAATAGCGGAACAGCAGCGCGCCACCCGTAATGTGCTCGCTTCCACGCCGAATGCAGAATCTGGGCGACTAAAATTTGAAGACCTTCCCGAATACCGAAAGGTGCAGGTTCACAAATACGCCAGCGAGCTTGT
>JBDHQY010000304.1:0-4049 GCA_039807315.1 Steroidobacter sp.
GCGCTGGCGTATGCCGAGATGGCGACCATGATGCCGATCGCCGGCAGCGCCTACACCTACAGCTACGTGGTGCTGGGCGAGTTGCTCGCCTGGATCGTCGGCTGGACGCTGATCCTCGAATACACGGTGGTGTGCAGCGCCGTGGCCGTGGGCTGGGCGGGCTACGCCAGCGGCGTCATCAAGGCGGCCGGCTGGAACGTGCCGGAGATGCTGCTGGCCGGGCCCCACGCCGGCGGTCTGATCAACCTGCCGGCCATCGCGATCTCGCTGGCGGTCGCCGGTCTGCTGACGCTAGGTACGCGCGAGAGCGCCATGGTGAATCTGGTACTGGTGATTGTGAAGCTGCTGGCGCTCGCGGCCTTCATCGCGCTGGCTCTGCCGGCCTTCGATGCCGGCCACTTCGAACCGTTCGCACCTTTCGGCTTCGGCTCGGCGCCCGATGCCGAAGGCGTCAAGCGTGGCGTCGCGGCGGCCGCGGCCATCATCTTCTTTGCCTTCTACGGCTTCGACGCGGTCTCGACCGCGGCGGAAGAAACGCGCAATCCGGGGCGCAATCTGCAGATCGGCATCATCGGTTCGATGCTGCTCTGTACCTTCATCTACATGGCGGTCGCGGCAGCGGCGCTGGGCGGTTCGACCTACCAGTCGCTGGCGGACAGCCCCGAGCCGCTGGCGTTGGTGATGCGCAATCTGAACCATCCGCTCGCGGCTACGCTGATCGCCGGGGCGGCGGTCCTCGCCTTACCGACGGTCATCATGGCCTTCATGTACGGCCAGTCGCGCATCTTCTTCGTCATGGCGCGCGACGGCCTGTTGCCGCAACGCCTGAGCGCCATCAGCCGGCGCACCGGCACACCGGTGCTGATGATCCTGATCACCGGCGTCATCGTCTCCATCATCGCCGGCCTGCTGCCGCTCAACGAGATCGCCGCATTGGCGAATGCGGGCACGTTGTGCGCCTTCATCGCCGTCGCGGTCTGCATGCTGGTGCTGCGCGTACGGGCGCCCGATCATCCCCGCACGTTCAAGGCACCGCTGCCGTGGCTGATCGGCAGCGTCGCCATCGCGGGCTGCATCTATCTGTTCGTCAGTCTGCCACTGGCTACCACGGTGCGGTTCTTCATCTGGAATCTGATCGGCCTGGCCGTGTACTTCCTGTACGCGCGGCAACGCAGTGCGCTGGCAGTGGCTGCGCAGGATGCGTAGCACCTCGCAGGCAAGACTTCCGCGATGAATGAAAAGCCGGTCGTGATACCGCACCAGGAGCTATCGCCCGATGCGCTGCGCGGCGTGATCGAGTCTTTCGTGCTGCGCGAGGGGACGGAGTACGGCGAGCGTGAATTCTCGCTCGACGAGAAAGTAGCACATGTCATGCGTCAACTGGAACGCGGCGAGGCGCGCATCGTGTTCGACCTGGTCTCGCAGAGCGTGGACATCGAGGTCGTGCGCGCCATGCGGAGTGATCGATGAAAGGGCGACGGATTGGCGCAGGGCTGTGGCTGTGCGCGCTCACCTGGTTCGCAACCGCTGCGCAGGCGGCCGATGGTGAGTTCTACGGGTTGCTGCGGGCGCGCGATCTGACGCCTTTCGGCTTCCTGCGGCTCGACATGCGACCGGCGCACGCGGTGGACCTGGAGACCGGCAGCTGGGCTCTCGAAACCGAACTGGGCTACCAGAACACCTGGGCACTGAGCGAACAGGTGGAGAAGTATCTGGTTTCGCTGCAGCCAAGCGGGCGGCGCGAGCTGGGGCCGCAGGAGTTGCAGGCCATCCGGGATCTGCCCGGCGAGAACTATCTGGTGGACCTGGAGTCCGCGTCGCTGGACGTCGCCCTGCACTACAAGTTCGCGCGCGACTGGACCGGCTACCTCATCGCCAGCGCCGTCTCGTATCAGGGCGGCTTCCTGGACAGCACCATCGAAAATTTCCACGAGCGCTTCGGCTTCAGCAGCTACGGCCGACCGGCGTTGAGGCGTAACGAAGTCAACCTGATCTACGACCTGAAAGGGGCGCAGGTGACCAGCTTCGGCGCGCCAACCGACGGCGGCCTGACCGATCCGACCGTGGGCGTGCGTTACACCGGCTTGCGCCTCTCCGAGAGTTGGCGGCTGGCGCTCGAGGCCGCGCTGAAGATTCCGGTCAGCGGCCGCCGCCCGCTGCTCTCCACCGGGCGCACCGACTATGGCGTGCAGGCCTCCCTGCAACGGCTCGGCCAGCAACATGCGTTCTTCGTCGATGCCGCGGCGGTCTACTACGCCGGCGCCCACTATCCGGTGCGGCACGACGCGCAGGTGGTGCCGACTCTGATCCTCGGTTACGAGTACAAGCTGACCGACCGGACCAATCTGAATCTGCAGGGCTACATCAGCAGGAGCGTCTACTCACGCGCACAGACCGATCTGGACGAGCTGACCGGTGCCAAGTATCAAGTGAGCCTCGGCATACGGCATCGTCTCGAGCGCTTCGTGTTCTCCTTCGCCATCACCGAGAACCTGCAGAACTACAACAATACGCCGGACATCGGCGTGCAGCTGGGGCTGGGCTACATTCCGCAACCGACATCACGCCGATGAAATCCGGCGCGTGCGCCGCAGCTCAATTTCTTAATTTGAACCAGGGCTCCGCAGGAATGCAGAGCCATTCAGGACTTGGATGTGTCGCGGCATCCGCACCGTCCGGACCCGCAAGCGTGCCAACGAGCGCGGCACGTCGCATCATCCACGGCTTCCAAGGGAGGCAACCATGCTGATCCGCTGCGTAGTTTATAAGAACGGCCAGAAGCATGCCGATATTCAGGCCGCCGAGATCCACCGCTACGTGAACCAGCCCGACTGCCTGGTCTGGGTGGCGCTGCTGGATCCCAGCGCGGCTGCTCTGGAGCAGATGCGCGAGGAATTCGGACTGCATCCGCTGGCGATCGAGGATGCGCTGCACGGTCATCAGCGGCCGAAGATCGAGGAATACGGCGACTGCCTGTTCGTGGTGCTGCACGTCGTCGAAGAGAACGGCGAGGAGCTGCACGTCGGCGAGGTCGCGATTTTCGCCGGCCGCAACTATGTCCTGTCGGTGCGCAGCGCCACGGAACGCGGCTTTCAGGAGGTACGCGCACGCTCGGAGCGCGAGCCCGAACTGCTGCGCCATGGTTCCGGCTATGTGCTGTACGCGCTCATGGACGCAGTGGTGGATCGCTACTTCCCGATCCTCGAGCGGCTGGAGAGCGAGCTGGAAACGCTGGAGGAGCGCATATTCGCCAACACCTCACCGCGCGCCAACATCGAAGCGCTGTACGCGCTCAAGCAACGGCTCATGCTGGTCAAGCATGCGGTCGCGCCGCTGCTGGAAGGCGTGGGCATGCTCTACGGCGCGCGCGTGCCGACGATCTGCAACGGCATGCAGGAATACTTCCGCGACATCTACGATCATCTGCTGCGCTTGAACCAGACCATCGAAACCGTGCGCGACACGGTGGCGGCGGCGACCTCGGTCAATCTGTCGATGATCACCTTGCAGGAAAACGAGACCATGAAGCGGCTGGCGGCGTACGGCGCGCTGGTGGCGGTGCCGACCCTGATCGCCGGCATCTACGGCATGAACTTCGAGGTGATGCCCGAGCTGCAATGGCGCTACGGCTATGCGCTGGCGCTGAGCCTGATGGGCGGCATCGACGGCTACCTGTTCTACCGGCTGCGCAAGGCTAAGTGGCTGTGAGCGCGCCCGCTTCGCCTTCGGTCTTCAGCTCGCCTTCCCACTTGGAGACCGCCGCGGCGGCGATGCTGTTGCCGATGACGTTGGTGGCCGAACGGCCCATGTCGAGAAAATGGTCGACGCCGAGCAGCAACAGCAGGCCCGCCTCCGGAATGTTGAACTGCGCCAGCGTCGCGGCGATCACCACCAGCGAGGCGCGCGGCACGCCGGCGATGCCCTTGGACGTCAGCATCAGGATGGCGACCATGACGATCTGCTCGCCGACGCTGATCTCGATGCCGTAGACCTGCGCGATGAACATCACCGCGAAGGTGCAGTAGATCATCGAGCCGTCCAGGTTGAAC
>JBDHQY010000305.1:0-4047 GCA_039807315.1 Steroidobacter sp.
AGCCGGCCGCTGGGATACGGGAACATGGACAGGCAGTAGTACTTGGGCCGCGCCGGATCCTCGCCGACGGCAAAGGCGCCGGTGGCTTCCCAATGGGCCTGCGCCTGCGATTCGACGCTCGCAGGATCGTAACGTTCTTGCATGGAAAAGAACTTCGCCAGAAATTTCAGAGATTTGAAGCGGCGAAGGATAACGTATGCGAGGCGCGCCCGGACAGAGGCGCGGCCGGCCGGGACCGGCGTGAGCCGATCTGCGGCTGGCTTCATCTCCCTGAAGACAAAGCGGAAGTACGGCCACTCCTGCTCGTCCTCTTCCAGGGAAAAAAGCCGGCAAGGATGGGTGACGCTCAGCTCAACTGGCGGGCGTATCCGGTCCGGATGCGCTCATGGCGCGGCCCGTCAGGGCTCCCGCCCGCTTCAATCTCCCAGCGCCGAGCGCAACGCGGCGATCTCTTCCTTGCAGTCCCGCATGATGTGCACGCACTTGTCATTGTCCAGGCCCAGCCGCCAGAACGCCTTGACCCCCTGCATGTTCAGCTCCAGATCGGCTTCGTGCCCGACGAAACCGGACATCATGACGGCGGCGCTCAGCACGTCGGTCACGTCCGCCTGGGCGCTCAGGCGGTCGATGTTCTCGTGCTCGGCGATGGCTTCGGCGATGTGCTCGGGGAAACCCCAGTTCTCGACGATGGCCTTGCCGACGTTGGCGTGCCAGTCGCGCATCACCTGGGCGAGCGCGGACGGATCCTTGAACAGATGGCCATGCCGGTTGGCGCGCGCCAGGATGTAGATCTTGCCGACGTTGTGCAGCAGGCCGGCCAGCATGGCTTCATCGGCATTGACGTCGGGTACGCGTGAGGCGATGGAATAACACAGCGCGGCCACCATGGTCGCCTCCTGCCACAGCTGCTCCAGCTCGCCGGCAATGTGCCGGAGCTCGCTGGCGCGGCGCAGCTGCGAGATGGCGAACGACACCGCCGCAGTGCGCACGTTGTTCTGGCCGATGCGGTTCACCGCCGTCTTGAGCTCGGAGATGGTCCGGCCGCCCCGATTCAGTGCCACCGAATTGGCAAGCGTGAAGACGCGCGCGGCCAACCCGGCCTCCGAGCCGACCACCCGGGCGATCTGCTCGTTGGAGACGTGCTCGTCGGCCAGCACCTTGCGCACGCGCACCGCCACATCGGGAAAGGACGGCAGTTCCACCCGTCCCCTGGAGACCTCCTGCGCCAGTTCCGTCACGAACTGAAATGCCCCGGAGGTGCCGGCCGGCACGGTGACCTCGTCGTTTGCTGCTGAGTTACTGCTGGTCATATTCCCTGGCTATCGGCCAGCCCGGGCGGGACTTGAGCATTGCGGGCCCGGTCGGCGTCGAGCAGCGGCGGCTGGATCCTTCGACCCGCCAGCGCTGGCGGCGCGAGGCCGGTCGGGCTTTCCCGCAGCGTTGCCGCATCCCGCCATCCGGCGGATGACACGACGCGAATCTTCAACCGTTGGCGGCCTTGCCGTGTCTGCCGTCGGACACCAGCTGCAGGACCAGCTGCGGGATGCGATGCAACGGCAGGACGTGTCCGGCGGCGCCGAGCTTGACCGCCGCTCCGGGCATGCCCCAGACCACGCTGCTGGTCTCGTCCTGGGCGATGGTATGAGCGCCGGCTTCGAGCATCTCCTTCAGGCCGCGCGCGCCGTCGTCGCCCATGCCGGTCAGGATCACACCGGTGGCATTGAGCCCAACGTTCTGCGCCACCGAGCGGAACATGACATCGACGCTGGGACGGTGGCGATTGACGTGCGGCCCGTCGCTCAGCCGGCAGCGATAGCGGCTGCCGTCGCGCTCCACCATGAGATGCCGGTCGCCCGGCGCGATATAGCAGTGGCCGGGCAGGATGTACTGGCCGTCCTGTGCCTCGCACACCGCCATGGCCGAGACCCGATTGACGCGCTCGGCGAAGGGCTTGCTGAACGCCGCCGGGATGTGCTGCGAGATCACGATGGCCGGCGCACCCGCCGGTAGCGCCTGCAGTACCTCCCGGATCGCCTCGGTGCCGCCGGTGGAGGCGCCGATGGCGATGATGCGATCCGTGGTCCGCAGCATCCGCCGCGCCGGTGCTGCCGGCAGTACCGCATCGGCGGTGAGCCGCTCGTCGACGACGCGCGCCACCGATGCCAGCCGCGGAGCGCCTGCGCGAGGGCTGACCCGCGCGGCGGCCGCCATCTTCACCTTGGCGATCAGCTCGTCGGCGTAGCTTTCGAGGCTTCCGGCCACGTCCACTTGCGGCTTGGACACGAAATCGATCGCGCCCAGCTCCAGCGCGCGCAGCGTGATGTCGGCACCGAGCTGAGTCAGCGACGACACCATCACCACCGGCAGCGGCCGCAGCCGCATCAGATTCTCCAGGAAGGTGATGCCGTCCATGCGCGGCATCTCCACGTCGAGCGTGATCACGTCCGGGTTGAGCTGCTTGATGCGCTCGCGCGCGACGTAGGGGTCCGTGGCCGTGCCGACCACCTCGATCTCGCGATCGCGTCCCAGCATCTGCGTGAGCAGCTTGCGGACCAGGGCCGAGTCATCAACGATCAGCAGTCGGATGGGCATGTCGGAGCTCTTCAGAACAGATCGATCTCGCCGGCCAGCGGCTTCTGGTCGAGGCCGCGCAGGTATTGCTGCTCGTGCGAAGCCACGTCGATGCCATGACGCGAAGTCAGATGGCGCACGCGCACTCGCCCGCTCAGCGGGAAATACTGAACATGGCGCGGGCAGGTTTCGCCCACGTCTTCGGAAACCACGCGCAGCCCTTCCTGCTTGAGAAAATCGCGCACAAACTGCACGTTGTGATTGCCGATATCGGTCAGGGTGGACAACACGCGGCCGCCGCCGAAGATCTTCACTTCCAGATCGGTGCGTGTGCCGCCGGCGCCGAGAACCCGGTTGATGAGCTGCTCCATCGACGCCGTGCCATAGCGCGTCGCGCGGCCGGCGACGCTGTCCCAGGTGTCGTTGCCGTGGCCGCTCGGTCGCGGCAGCATGAAATGATTCATGCCGCCGATGCGCAGGCGCGGATTGCGGATACAGGCCGAGACGCACGAGCCCAGCACCGTGTCCAGCACCTCGTCCTGAGCGGTGACGTAGAAATCGCCCGGCAGGAGCTTGGCGATGACCTGGCCGGTGGCGTTGCGATAGCGCCGCACGGACTCGAAGCCCGGCAACGGCCGCGGCAGATTCCCGGTGCCGAAACGCTCAGCCGCCACGCGCACCGCTCCCTGCCTTGCGATAGATGGTCTTGCCGACCAGGCGCAAGGGCGCGGCGCCGGCATGGATGGATTCGGAATGTCCCAGGCACAGGTAGCCGTCCGGCGCCAGCATGGCCGCGAAGCGTGCCACCAGCTTCGCGCGCGTCGGCTGATCGAAATAGATCATCACGTTGCGGCAGAAGATCACGTCGAACGGTCCGCGCATCGGCCAGGCGTGCAGCAGGTTCAGGGTGCGGAAGCTCACCAGCCTGGCGATCTCCGGGTGGATCAGCGCCTGGCCCTGGTGGGCGCCGACGCCTTTCCTGAAAGAGCGGCGCAGCCGTTGCAGCGGCACGGTGGCAAGGCGGTCGAGCCGATACACGCCACGCTGCGCCTGCGCGATCACGTCGCTGTCGATGTCCGTCGCGAGAATCTTCGCGTCCCAGTGCATCGACGCCGGCAAGGCCTCCGCCAGCATCATGGCGATGCAGTACGGCTCCTCGCCGGTAGAGCAGCCGGCCGACCAGATGCGCAGGCGACGCGAGCGCTGGTTGCGTTGCATGGCCTCGGGCAGCATGTACTCGGTCAGCGCCTCGAAATGGTGGTTCTCGCGGAAGAACGAGGTGACGTTGGTGGTGAGCGCGTTGATCAGACCCACCAGTTCCTCCGGGCCGGATTCGCGCACGTGATCGCAGTACGCCGCGTAGCTGGACAGGCCCAGTTCGCGCAGGCGGCGCGCCAGGCGCCCTTGCACCAGCTGCCGCTTGTTCGGCCCCAGCACGATCCCGGCGTTCTCGCCGATCACGTGGCGGATGAAGTC
>JBDHQY010000306.1:0-4041 GCA_039807315.1 Steroidobacter sp.
CCCTGCGCGCCGATGCCCAGCGCATTGACCTTGTCGAGAATCTCCAGGCGCAGCGCTTCGGTCTTGGTTTGCGGGCCGCGCGCGCGGATCTCGTGGATGTCGACCGGATCGAACAGCGATTCCTTGGCCAGCACCATCGCCTTCTCCGCCGTGCCGCCGATGCCGATGCCGAGCATGCCGGGCGGGCACCAGCCCGCGCCCATTTCCGGCACCGTCTCCAGGATCAGATCGACGATGGAGTCGGATGGATTCAGCATTGCCAGCGCCGCCTTGTTCTCCGAGCCGCCGCCCTTGGCCGCCAGGGCAATCTCCAGCGTATTGCCGGGTACGACCTCCATGTGGATCACCGCCGGCGTGTTGTCGCGCGTGTTCTTGCGATCGAAGGCCGGGTCGGCAACGATGGAGGCGCGCAGCTTGTTCTGCGGATCGTTGTACGCGCGGCGCACGCCTTCGTTGATCATCTCACTGAGGCTCAGGCTCGCGTCCCAGCGCACGTTCATGCCCACCTTCGCGAACACGGTCACGATGCCGGTGTCCTGGCAGATCGGCCGATGGCCTTCCGCGCACATGCGCGAGTTCACCAGGATCTGCTTGATCGCGTCCTTGGCTGCCGGGCTCTGCTCGAGCTCGTAAGCCGCCGCCATGGCGGTGATGAAGTCGGGCGAGTGATAGTAGGAGATGTACTGGAGCGCGTCGGCGACGCTTTGAATCACGTCGTCCTGCCGGATGACGCCGGCAGAGGCGGAGGAAACGGCTGGGGCGGACATGGAGCTTGGAACACCACGACAGAAGCGAAAACGGGGCGGCAATCTAACATTTTTCGCGATGCCGCCCCAGCGCGGGCCGGAAAGTTGCGCAGGCGTCCGCAGTCGGGGCTGCTTATGTCAGCGCGGCAATTGCCTGACTCGGGTCAGATAGGCGCTCTCGTCCGGCGGCAGGCCGGCGCGCTGCGCTTCCCATAGGGTTTCCGCCAGGCATTCGATGAGCCGGTGCTCGGCGTCGTGGGCATCGCCGAGGCGCTGCGCCACTGCGTTGAAGGCGGCGCGGATACCCGGCGGCCGGTCGGTTGCGAGCTGGTCGCGCACGGCCAGGTGCAGCCCCATGTGCAGGAACGGATTGGATTGACCGCCTTCCGGCGAGTAGTCGCGCTCCAGGGCGCCGTCCTGCTTTTCGAGCGCCGCCTGATATTCCGGGTGCAGCTCGATCACGTCCGCGACCTGTGCTTCCAGCGGTTGCAGCGGCAGGCCCTCACGCCGTCTGCGCCAGGCGTTGACGTAGACCAGCCGCAGCTGATCGCGGGATTGATCGTGGAAGAAGGGCATGCGAGCTATGGTGCATGGGCGCGCCCGGCCGGTCCAGTCGGCGCAAGCCTGAAACTCAGGCCGGTGGCGTCTTCTGTTTGTATTCGCACAAGTCGGCGATCACGCACTCGGGGCATTTCGGTTTGCGCGCGACGCATACATAACGGCCGTGCAGGATCAGCCAATGATGCGCGTCATGCTTGTACTCGTCGGGTACGACCTTGATGAGCTTGTCCTCCACGGCGCGCACGTCCTTGCCAGGTGCGATGCCGGTCCGGTTGGCGACGCGGAAAATGTGCGTGTCCACGGCGATGGTCGGATGCCCGAAGGCGGTGTTGAGGATGACGTTGGCGGTCTTGCGACCGACGCCGGGTAGGGCTTCGAGCGCTGCGCGGCATTCGGGCACCTTGCCGTCATGCCGCTCGAGCAGCAGCCGGCAGGTGGCGATGATGTTCTTGGCCTTGGTGTTGAACAGACCGATGGTGCGGATGTAGCGCGACAGGCCGGGCACGTCCAGCGCCAGGATCGCCTGCGGCGTACTGGCGCGTTTGTAGAGCTCGCGCGTGGCGATGTTCACGCTCCTGTCGGTGGCTTGCGCGGAGAGGATGACGGCCACCAGCAGCTCGAATGGCGTGCGGTATTCGAGCTCGGTGGTCGGCTTGGGATTGACGGCTTTGAGGCGTTTGAAGATCTCAGCGATCTTGTTCTTGTTCATGCAGGTGTCGGGTCTCGAACCAGTTGCGGGCCGCCAGCAGCAGTCCCAGTGAGATGAAAGCGCCGGGCGGCAGCATCGCCAGCAGAAATCCCATGTCGGCGCGAAACAGCTGCAGGTCGATGGTGCCGGCCGTGTCGCCCAGCAGCCGGCCGGCATCGTGCAGGATCGAACCGCGGCCGACCAGTTCGCGTGCCACCGCCAGCGTCAGCAGCACCAGGGCCATCGTGCCACCGGTGCGAATGCCGAGCATGGCTGCCGCGGGCGGCGCCAGGCCGGCGCACTGCTGCGTTCGCAGCTGGATTGCGGCATTGGCAACCAGCAGCGGCAGAAAAATGCCCAGCGCCCGCTGCAACTCGTGCAGCCAGGCATCGAGCCACAAGCTCGTGGCGCCGATCGTGGCGGTCAGCACCAGGACGCCGATCGGCCACTGCACCTGCCCCGGCAGTCGTCGCAGGCACGAGGCGGCTGCGCAGGCCACGACGCTGGCGAGAAGGGCAGCAGCGCCAAGGCCGAGTGCGTTGACCGTGGTGTCGCTCACGGCCAGCGCCGGGCAGAGCGCGAGAACCAGCAGCACTTGCCGGTTTTGTTGTCCGATGGCGGTGGCTTGCATGTTCATTGCGGTGCCTCGGCCGCGAATATGCGCTCACGATTCGCCTGGTAATACTCGAGCGCGCGGCGCGTTGCTTTCACTATCGCACGCGGCGTGATCGTGGCGCCGGTGAAGGCATCGAAATCGCCGCCGTCCGGCCGCACGCTCCAGCGCTGCTGCGGCGGATCGGCAAGCGAACGGCCGCGGAAGCGCTCCAGCCAGCCGCGGTCGCGATTCTCGAACGCATCGCCGAGCCCCGGCGTTTCGCGATGACGGATCACCTGCACCCCGATCAATTTGCCATCGTAGGCGATCGCGACCAGCAGCTCGATCGGCCCCTGATAGCCATCGGGTGCGACAGTTCGCAGGATCGCGGCGACCGGCTGCCCGGCCTGTCGTGCACGATGGATCGTGATCGGCCCGGCAATGCCGAGAATCTCCGGCGCCGTGACCTCGATGCGGTCCGTGAGCAGATCGTTGTCGTGCGAGCGCGGCGGCACCAATGCGTCCAGGCGTTGCTGAATCCAGGCCTGCTCGTTGCGATAGATGCGCTCGCGGGTGCTGTCCGAGATCCACGCCAGCAGCGCAGCCAGAATCACTGCGCTACCGAGCAGCAACGTGATGTCGGCGATGTGACCGCTGCGGGCGCTCATGGCCGCAGGCTCGCCCTGCCGTGAGCCAGTCCAGCGCCGAAACCTTGCCGGCGCGATCCGCTGCCGGAGAGGATCTGATTCGCTCGTCTTCGGTGATATCCGCGCACCGCCCGGCATCGACTCGATCGGGGACGGCAATCCATCCGGATCGGCAGGACGGATCCCCGCCTGCGCGGCAGTGAGGAGTGAAGCAACGCGTCCCTAGCGCTCATGGCCGTAGATCCGCGGCACGGTGAACCGATCGATCAGCGGCACCGCCAGGTTCATCAGCAGCACGGCGAAGGCGACGCCATCCGGGTAACCGCCCCAGGTGCGGATCACGTAAGTCGTCAGTCCGATGCCGGCGCCATAGACGAGCTGGCCGCGAGGGCTGGTGGCGCAGGACACCGGATCGGTGGCGATGAAGAAGGCGCCCAGCAAGGTGGCGCCCGCAGTCAGGTGAAACAGCGGGCCCGGATAGGCGCCGGGATCGATCGAGTACATGAGCGCCGCGGGAATGCAGATGCCGGCCAGCATGGCGAGCGGCGTGTGCCAACGAATGATGCGCAGCGCCAGCAGCCACAGGCCGCCGGCCAGCGTCGCGATGTTGATCCATTCCCAACCGCGCCCGCCGAAGGTTCCGAAGATGGGGCTGGCCACCGTCTCCTGCAGGGTGTGGCCCATCGTCAGCCCGGTGCGCATGGCGTTGAGCGGCGTGGGCGAGGTGATCGCGTCCCAGGTCAGGCGTGCCGGCAAGCCGCCGCTGAAGATGGTGTACAGGGTCTCGCCGATATCCAGATGCGC
>JBDHQY010000307.1:0-4038 GCA_039807315.1 Steroidobacter sp.
TGGGCTATCTGCCGCAGGAGCCTTCAGTCTTTCGCAAGCTCACCGTAGCGCAGAACATCCGCGCCATCCTCGAGACTCGTTCCGAGCTCGATCGCGACAAGCGCGAGGAAATGCTCGAATCGCTGCTGGATGAATTGCACATCGGACATATCCGCAACAGCCTCGGGCAAAGCCTGTCGGGCGGCGAGCGACGCCGCGTGGAGATTGCGCGCGCGCTTGCCGCAGAGCCGCAATTCATGCTGCTGGACGAGCCGTTCGCGGGCGTCGACCCGATTTCGGTGCTGGACATCCAGCGCATCGTGCGCCATTTGAGCGCACGCAACATCGGCGTCTTGATCACCGATCATAACGTGCGGGAAACATTGGGGATTTGCGGGCGTGCCTACATCGTCAGCGGCGGCTCGGTGATCGCTTCTGGAACTGCCGACGAGATCCTTGCAAATCGGCAGGTTCGTGAGGTGTACTTGGGCCAGGACTTCCGCTTGTAGATCGCATCGATAGCGACGCGAGTCTCAACTCTTCGAGGCAAGTCGCATCACGGCACCACGTCAAGAATGCTTAAACCCGCTCTGCAGTTAAGACTCGGCCAGCAGCTCACGATGACCCCGCAGCTGCAACAGGCCATCCGCCTGCTGCAGCTGCCGGTGCTCGAATTGCAGGCGCAGATCCGCGAGGCGCTCGAAACCAATGTGATGCTCGAGTCGGAGGACGAAGCCGCCGGCCTCGAGACCGGCGACACCGTGGTGCAGCCGCAATTCGAAACCGCCGCGCCCACCGAGACCGCCACGGCCGCCGAACGCGAGCCCGCGGTCGATACCCTCGACGATCCCGACTGGGGCGACACGCAGATCACCAACACCGCGGATTCGTCGTGGTCCGGCGAGGACCATTCGCAGGACTTCTCCGACGCCGGCGGCGAGACGCTGCAGGAACACCTGACCTGGCAGCTGGAAATGTCGCGCCTGAGCGAGCGCGAGCGGCGCATCGGCGCCGCCATCATCGATGCCATCAACGACGACGGCTACGTGATCGAGCCGCTCGACGAGATTGCGCGCAATCTGCAGCCCGAGATGGTCGCCACGGCTCAGGAAGTGGAACAGGTGCTGAGTCATGTGCAGGCAATGGATCCTGCGGGCGTCGGCGCACGCTCGGTCAGCGAATGTATCGAGCTGCAGCTGCGCCAACTGGATCCGGCAACGCCGGGACGCGATACCGCACTGGCCATCGCCGCGGGCTTCCTGGATCAGGTCGCCGATCAGCAATACTCGCTGCTGCGCCGCCAGTTGCGGGTTTCGGAAGAAGAAATGGAGCACGCGCTGGTGCTGGTGCGCGCCTGCCAGCCGCGACCGGGCTCGAGCGTGCACTCAGCGCCGGCCGAGTACATCGTGCCCGATGTCTTCGTACGGCGCACCGAACGCGGCTGGGTGGTGGACATCAATCCCGCCAGCCTGCCACGCATCCGCGTGAACCAGAGTTACGCCGGCCTCATCGGCCGTTCCTCCGATCACGCCATGCTGCGCACGCAGCTGCAGGAGGCACGCTGGCTGATACGTAGCCTGGAGATCCGCAACGAGACCCTGCTCAAGGTGGCGCGCTGCATCGTGCAGCGCCAGTCGGCGTTTCTGGAGAACGGCGACGAATACATGCAGCCGATGATCCTCAAGGACGTGGCCGAAGCGGTCGAGATGCACGAATCCACCATCTCGCGCGTCACCACCAACAAGTACATGCACACGCACCGCGGCGTGTTCGAGTTCCGCTATTTCTTCTCCAGCCATGTTGCGGCCAGCGACGGCACCGAGCTGTCGTCCACCGCGATCCGGGCCAAGATCCGCAAGCTGGTCGCCCAGGAGGAAACCGACAAGCCGCTCTCCGACAGCCGCATCGCGGAAATCCTGTCGCAGGAAGGCGTGCAGGTCGCGCGACGTACAGTCGCGAAATACCGCGAGGCCCTCGGTATTCCTCCCTCTGGCGAGCGCAAACGAGTTCCCGTTAGATGATGTAGACGCAGTGCAATTAAGGAGGCGCCATGCAATTGAACGTCACCGGTCACCACATAGATATCACCACTTCCCTCAAGGGGTATGTCGAGAAGAAGCTCGACAAGATCGTCCGGCACTCCGATCACGTCATTGACGTTCATTGCATCCTTACCGTCGAGAAATTACGTCACAAGGCCGAGGCCACGGTGCTGCTCACCGGCGCCAAGGTGTACGCCGACGCCACCGAAGAGGACATGTACGCGGCCATCGACGCGCTCGTCGACAAGCTCGACCGCCGCGTCAAGAAGCACAAGGAAAAGCTTTCCAATCACCATGCCCTGGAAGCGCAGAAGAGCAGCGCTTCCTGAATTTTTCCGTCAGCCGGTCCGGGAAAAGCCTCGCGGCGTCGTGGCGCGGGGCTTTTCTTTTGTGACCACGATTGCCGCCGATGCGATATCGAAAGCTGCACACGGCGGTTTTTGGTAGGCTTGGCGCCGTCGCATTTCCAAGTCCGTAGCTCCCCATGCGCCTCGTCATCGTCAGCGGCCTGTCCGGTTCCGGCAAGAGCGTGGCGCTCCACATGTTGGAGGACCTCGACTACTACTGCGTGGACAACATCCCCGCGGGCCTGCTGCCGATGTTCATCTCGCACACGGTGCGCTCGCACGAAGCAACCTACGGATCCACCGCGGTCGGCGTGGATGCGCGCAACCGCCCGGCCGAGATCGCTTCGGTCCCCAAACTGGTCGCAGAGCTCAAACGCAGCGGCCTGGGCTGCGAGGTCTTGTTCCTGCGCGCCGATGAGGAGGTGCTGCTCAAGCGTTACAGCGAAACGCGCCGTCGCCACCCCTTGAGCCGCGACGGCATCGGACTGATCGACGCCATACGCAGCGAACGTGCCCTGCTGGAGCCGATCGCCGATGCAGCGGACCTGGTCATCGATACGACGCGCAGCAGCGTGCATGAGCTGCGCGAGCTCATCCGCCAGCGCGTCGCCGGCCGCTCGGAAGGCCGCATGTCCATCCTGTTCGAGTCCTTCGCCTATCGGCATGGCGTGCCGGACGATGCCGATTTCGTGTTCGACGTGCGCAGCCTGCCGAATCCGTACTGGGAGCCGGGGCTGGCGCGGATGACGGGCCGCGATGCGGCCGTGGTCGAATATCTCGAGCGCCATGCGGTGGTCGCCAAGATGTTCGCCGACATCGTCGGCTTCCTGGAACACTGGATCCCCGAATTCGTGCGTACCAACCGCAGCTATCTCACCATCGCCATCGGCTGCACCGGCGGCCAGCATCGCTCGGTATATCTGGTCGAGCGACTGTCGCAGCATTTCTCCAAGCGCTACGCGCTGGTCCACGCCCGTCACCAGGTGGTCGGCGGGCCCCAGGCGCGCTGACGCGCCAGCTTCGAAATCTTCTTCTCGCCGCCTCGCGCCGTTACACTGCGCGCCACTTTGCGGGTGGGCGCGACCCATGACGACCGAGGCTCCAGTCAACAAGATCAGCCGACTCGCGGCGCTGCGCAGCGCGCTCGAGCAGGGCTCCATGCGTCATGGCCAGCGCATGATCAATTCGCTGCACCCGGCGGAAATCGCCTCGCTGATCGAATCGCTGCCGCCGCCCAAGCGTGAAATCGTCTGGGAGTTCGTCGCTCCGGAGCTGGAAGGCGACGTGCTGGTCGAGCTCAACGAGGAAGTGCGCGCCGAGCTGATCGGCGGCATGGACGCCGAGGAGCTGATCGCCGCCACCGAAGGCATGGAAGTCGACGACCTGGCGGACCTGATCGGCGACCTGCCCGAAACACTGAACGAACGCGTGCTGCACTCGATGGACGCGCAGGACCGCGAGCGCCTGTCGGCGGTACTGAAATTCGAGGAGGACAGCGCCGGCCGCCTGATGAACCTGGATGCCGTCACCATACGCCCTGACGTGACGTTGGAAGTGGTGCTGCGCTACATGCGCATGCGCGCCGAGCTGCCGGACCGCACCGACAAGCTGTTCGTGGTCAACCGGCACGACCAATACCTGGGCGGCATCGACATCACGCGGCTGCTGAC
>JBDHQY010000308.1:0-4031 GCA_039807315.1 Steroidobacter sp.
AGTACGTGACCGAGATCGCGGCGAACTACTCGCATGTGTTCGTGGCGATCATGGCGCGCCTGCTGACTTGGTTCTGGACCCGGCTCTACGACGGCGTCGAGCTGCACAATTTCGAGCAGCTGCAGAAGATCGCCCCCGGCCACGAAGTGGTATACGTGCCCTGCCACCGCAGCCACATCGACTACCTGCTGTTGTCCTACGTGATCTATTACAAGGGTTACGTGGTGCCGCACATCGCCGCGGGCATCAATCTGAACATGCCGGTGGTCGGCAGCTTCCTGCGGCGCGGCGGTGCGTTCTACATGCGCCGCAGCTTCAGGGGCAATGCGCTGTACACGATGGTGTTCATGAAGTATCTCGGGCTGATGCTGGCGCGCGGTCATTCCATCGAATACTTCATCGAAGGCGGGCGCAGTCGTACCGGGCGCCTGCTGCAGCCCAAGACCGGCATGCTGTCGATGACGCTGCGCAGCTACCTGCGCGATCCACGCCGGCCGGTGGTGTTCCTGCCGGTGTATTTCGGTTATGAGCGGCTGGTCGAGGGCAAGACCTACATTGGCGAGCTCTCCGGTCAGCCCAAGCAGAAGGAGTCCGTGCTCGGCATCCTGCGCACCTTGCCGGCGCTGCGTAAGCGCTTCGGCAAGGTGCACGTGAGCTTTGGCGAGCCGGTGCATCTGGATGAGGTGCTGGACGTGCACGCTCCGGAGCGCCAGCGCGGCGTGCCGGAAAAGAGCGAAAGGCCGTCCTGGCTGCCGCCGGCGGTGGACGATCTGGCCACGCGCATCATGACGAACATCAACAGCGCGGCCTGCGCCACGCCGATCAATCTGCTGGCGCTGGCGCTGCTGGCCATGCCCAAGCAGGCGATGCTGGAAAGCGACCTGGCGCGACAGCTGGAGCTGTATGCCTCGCTGCTGCGCCAGGCGGCCTATTCGCCGCTGGCGTGGATCACCGACATGGACGGCGCCGCCATGATCCGGCACGGTGAGCGCATGGGAGTGCTGCAGCGGCTCAAGCATCCGCTCGGCGATGTCCTGAAGATGACGGAGGAGAACTCCGTGCTCATGACCTACTTCCGCAACAACGTGCTGCATCTGATCGCGCTGCCGTCGCTGATCGCCTGCTGCTTCCTGAACAACCGGACCATGAGCACGCAGGACATCCAGCGCCTGATGTGGCGCACCTATCCGTACGTGCGCGATGAGCTGTTCCTGCGCTGGAGCGAACAGGAGATCGCCGCCGTCGTGCTGGAAGTGCTCGACGATCTGGCGAACCACGGCCTGATAGAAGCGCTGGAGGATGGCGTGCAATGGGGGCGGCCGGCGACCGGTTCCAGCGAAGCGGTACAACTGTCGGTGCTGGCGCAGACCACGGTACAGATCATCGAGCGCTACTACCTGGTGATTGCCATGCTGCTCAAGTCGGGCAGCGGCCGCGTCAATCAGGACGTGCTCGAATCGCAGTGCCAGCTGATGGCGCAGCGCATCTCGCTGCTGCAGGAGCTGAATTCGCCGGAGTTCTTCGACAAGGCGTTGTTCAAGAACTTCATCGACCTGCTGCGCGCGCGCAAAGTCGTCAGCGTGAATGCGGAAGGACGCCTGGTGTTCACGGAGACGCTGGAACAAGTTGCCGGCGACGCGCAATTGGTATTGCATGAGCAGATCCGCAACAGCGTGCTGCAGGCAACTCACGGTTGAGGAGGTTCTCATGCGCAATGCCTTTGCCGTCCTGACCGTGGCGCTGCTGTCGTTCGCGGCGCACGCCGAGATGATCATTTCTTCGCGCAACACGCATGTCGCGCCCGGCGCGCCGCTGGAGCTGGATCTCACGATCACCAACGACCAGGCGCAGCCGCTGCTGATCGAGCTGCCGCCGACGTTGCATGTGCGACTCGAAACGGCCGCTGCAGTCAGCACGCTCGAATTCACGCCCGAGCGTTCGGGTCCGATCAGCGTCGCGCCACGCGAATTCATCAGGGTGAAGCTGGCAGGCTCGATACCGGCGCAGGCGCAGGGCACGGTGACGCTGGCGGCGACGGGGTTCGATACCAACCGGCTCATGGTGCAGGTCGACTCCTCTGCGCCGGCTGCGGCCGTGGCGCAGGCCAATGCTCCAGCGCAGGAAGCAGGTGAAAGCCGGCTGATCGACAAGCCGCCGCCGCTGGCGGTGTCGGTATACGAGCCGGTGTATTTCCTGGTGGGCGGCGATGGCGGGCTGAACGCCAAGTTCCAGATCAGTCTGCGCTATCAGCTGTTCGACGACCACGGCCGGCTGGCGAGCCGCCTGCCCTGGATCGACGATCTGTACCTGTCGTTCTCGCAGACCTCGCTGTGGGATCTCAACGAGCTGTCCAAGCCGTTCCGCGATTCGAGCTACCGGCCGCGGCTGTTCTACGCCAACTACGATCTGGGCCGCGTGCTCGACGGCCGGCTGCGGCTGGGAGTGGAGGCGGGGGCCGGACACGAGTCCAACGGCCGCGACGGCGCAGAGTCGCGCAGCTTCAATATGCTGTACCTGCGGCCGACGTTGACCTTCGGTGATCCGGACGGCCTGCGCGCCTACGTCGCGCCGCTGATCCACAACTACGTCTCGGACGACGAGAACCCGGACCTCAAGGATTACCGCGGTTACATCGACTGGCTGTTCGGCATCGGCAGCAAGGGCGGCCTGGATTTCTGGGCCACCGTGCGCAAAGGCACGCGCGGCAACTACGGTAGTGCCGAACTCAACCTGTCGTATCCGCTCTCCAAGCTCAGCGGCGGTGACCTGACGGGCTGGCTGATGCTGCAGTATTTCGGCGGCTACGGCGAGAGCCTGCTCGATTATCGAAAGAAGCTCGATGCGCAGCTGCGGCTGGGAATCGCGATCGCGTTATAGGTTGCGGTACGGGCACCGGGGCCCCACAGAGAGCAGGAATGCGTCCTTGGTGGGAACGGCCGCGCGATGGCGCAGGTGAGGCCGCACTCAATCGTGTTCCCGGATGGCGCCGCGCGCCCGTTTCAGCTGTCCGCGTTGCTGCTTGCCTTCCAGGCGTCGTTGCTTCGATGCCCGCGTCGGTTTGGTCGGCCGGCGCACCTTCGGCTCGATCCGGGCCTTTGCGAGCAGCTCCGCCAGGCGCTCGAAGGCATCGCGCCGGTTGTGTTCCTGGGTACGGT
Organism: Steroidobacter sp.; assembly: GCA_039807315.1. Taxonomy (GTDB): domain Bacteria; phylum Pseudomonadota; class Gammaproteobacteria; order Steroidobacterales; family Steroidobacteraceae; genus Steroidobacter. The sequence goes on from JBDHQY010000308.1 coordinate 3,156, forward strand.
ATTGCTGTGCGCTGATGACGATGACGTCATCGTCGGTGAGCCGGCGTCCGGCCAGCGTGCGCAGGCGGGAACGCACTCGCTCGGGCAGGGCAGGCCACGCTTTGAGATCGCAGCGCAGCTGCACCGCGCTCGCCACTTTGTTGACGTTCTGACCGCCGGGGCCGCCGGCGCGCACGAAGCGCAACTCGATCGCGGCGTCGGGAATGTCCGTGGCTGAGGCCGTCATCGGTGTCCCTTACCGGGGAGCGTCGTCGGCGGGCCTGCGCATCTCCACCACGATTTCGCGTTGCGCCACCGGAATCGTGATGCCCGCTTCCTTGAACAGGCGCCAGATGGTCCGGTTCACGTCCGAGCGCACGTTGTTGACGCCTTCCTGCGGATCGGAGATCCAGAAGCGCAACTCGAGGTCGAAGCCGTAGTCGTTGAAGCCCATCATGCGCGCCACGGGCGCCGGGTCGCGCAGGATGCGTCGATGCCCCTCGGCGGATTCCAGCAGCAGCGCCAGGGCCAGCTCCGGATCGTCCTTGTAGCTGACTCGCACCGGCAGCTTCAGACGCACGCGCGGATCGGTATAGCTCCAGTTGATGACCGGGTTGGTGATCAGGTGCTGGTTCGGCACCAGTGTTTCGACGCCGTCGCGGTCGCGCACCACCACATAGCGGCCGCGCAGCTCCTGCACCCAGCCGAAGCCTTCGGTGGTGGTGCCGGTGGTGCCGGTGAAGCTGATGACGTCGCCGGGTTTGATCGAGCGGTCCATCAGCAGCACGAAGCCGCTGACGAAATTGGCCGCGATGGCCTGCAGGCCGAAACCCAGGCCGATGCCGATGGCGCCGGTGAGCACGGTGAGCGTGGTCAGGTCCAGGCCGGCCGCGTTCA
>JBDHQY010000309.1:0-4031 GCA_039807315.1 Steroidobacter sp.
GAGGATGGCTACTTCTGGTTCATCGCACGCGCCGACGACATGATCATTTCCTCCGGTTACAACATCTCCGCGATCGAAGTGGAAGGCGCGCTGATGCAGCATGCCGCGGTTCGGGAATGCGCGGTCGTGGCGTCGCCGGACGCCGATCGCGGACACATCGTCAAGGCATTCGTGGTGCTGAACTCCGATACGGTGGCCAGCGCCGAGCTGGCGACGCAATTGCAGAATTTCGTCAAGGCGACGATCGCGCCATACAAATATCCACGCATGGTGGAGTTCGTGCCCGAGCTGCCGAAGACCCAGACCGGCAAGGTGCAACGCTACGTGTTGCGGCAACAGGAAGCCGATACCTCGCAGAACGATCAGCCGGCCGGCTGACGCATTGCCGGGGCGGCGCCTGACCTGACCGCCCCTGATCAGTCCGCGGCGTACAGCCTTCCGAAGCGATTGGCCAGGAACAGCGGCAGCGCGATTTCTTCCTGACGGACGAAACCGTGCTCGCGGATCCGGCCCGTCGCCAGCAGATCGAGCACGCCGGTGATGCCGGCGGCCGTGGTGATCTGGATGGCGCTGCGCATGACCCCGCCGATCTCACGGCTGTAGATCTTGCTGGCATACGTTTCCTGCACCAGCTTGCCGGCGCGCAGACCGCTGACGGTGACGAACACGATCACCACGTCCTGCAGGGTCGATGGCAGCACGTTCTCGAGGATGGTCTTGAGCAGGTCGCGGCGGTCGCGCAGCCGCAGATCGTTGAGCAGCACCTTCATGATGGCGGCATGGCCCGGATAGCGGATGGTGCGGTAGTTGAGATTGCGCACCTTGCCGTCCAGCGTTTCGCACAGGGAACCGAGACCGCCGGAGGTGTTGAAGGCTTCGTACGTGACACCGTCGAGCGCGAACTGCTCGCACTCTTCCAACGGCGGCGTCTCGCGGCGCCTACCGTTGACGATGGCCTCGCAGGGCTCGCAGTACTCGTTGATGAGCCCTTCGGTGCTCCAGGTCAGGTTGTAGTTGAGGGCGTTGGAAGGAAACTTCGGCAGCGCGCCGACACGCATGCGCACGTCGTGCAGCGTGTCGAAGCGCCGGATCAGATCGTAGGCTGCGATGGTGATGAAGCCGGGTGCCAGCCCGCATTGGGGAATGAATGCGGTCGGGGCATCGGCCGCCAGCTCTTTCACACGGCGCGTGGTGGCGACATCCTCGGTCAGGTCGAGATAGTGCGTACCCATCTCCCGCGCGGCCGCAGCGATGCCGCCGGTGAGATGGAACGGCACGGCACTCAGGACGGCATAGCTGTCCTCGAGCAAGGTGCGCAACCGCGCCGCGTCGGTGACATCGACCTCGACCGGCGTGATGGCCGGCGAACCGGGCCCCTGACCGACGACACGATCGGCGAGCGTCACCCGATAATCACCGGTGGCTGCGAGCAGGTCCGCAATGGTGACGCCGATCTTGCCGGCGCCGGCAACGATGATGTGCTTCATTGCTCCATCTTGCGGCCCGAGCGCTCCGGACGGTACTGCCAAAACGACGAGCGTGTCGCCGATGATCGGCGTTTCGCCGCCCGACTTCGTCATATCGCATGCAACACCCGGCATCCCGGCGCCGGCCGCTGCACTCCAGCGGGGCATTCAAGACCGCGACGCAGGCCATCCTCATGACATTCCGTCTCGGGACGCCGCCGAGCGGCAGCGGAATCTCAAGATGGCGCGCCACATTGCTCTCGGCGCGCGACAGGCAGGCAAGGTACGCCACCGGCACGAACCGGTGGCATACCGACACGAAACAATGTTTATGCGACGACCGCGGTGACGGCGATCTCGACCAGATAAGCCGGGCTGGCCAGCTTCGCTTCGACGGTTGCACGCGCCGGGGTCTTGCCGGGCACCACCCAGTGATCCCACTCGGCGTTCATCTCGGCGAAGGTCTTGATGTCGGCCAGCCAGATCGAAGCCGTCAGCAGGTTCTGCTTGCTGCTGCCCGCTTCGTGCAGCAGCTGGTCGATCTGCGCCAGGATGATCTTGGTCTGCTCGCCGACCGAATGCGCCTCGCCATGCGCCACCTGGCCCGCCAGATACACGATGCCGTTGTGAACCACGGCCTGACTCATGCGGGGACCGACTTGAATGCGCTTGATCGTCATCTCACACCTCTTTGAATTGCCTTAGCGGGGCCGCCCGCTGCTGCGAACCCGCTGCCGGCGGCAAGGATGCCACGAACGGCGCTGCCGCTCACACCGGTCCTGCTCGCAGCTTCAATCGCTCACTCGCGTACACGGGAGAGCCCACCTCATGCCGCGATGCCCTGCGACTTCAGGTATTCGTCGTAACTGCCGCTGAAATCGACGATGCCGCCGCCCGGACGCACTTCGATGATGCGCGTGGCGATGCCGCTGACGAACTCGCGATCGTGCGAAACGAAGATCAACGTGCCCGGATACTTCTCCACGCCGATCTGCAGCGATTCGATGGTCTCCATGTCCATATGGTTGGTGGGCTCGTCCATGAGCAGCACGTTGGGCCGGCTCATGATGAGCTTGCCGTAGATCATGCGGCCCTTCTCGCCGCCCGACAGCACCTTGACCTGCTTGCGCGTCTCCTCGCCCGAGAACAGCAGCCGGCCGAGCGTGGCGCGCACGATCTGCTCGTCGTCCGCCTTGGTGCGCCACTGGCTCATCCATTCGAACAGATCCATGTTCACGGCGAACTCGGCCTGCGGATCCTGCGGCATGTAGCCGAGTCTGGCGTTCTCCACCCACTCGATCTTGCCGTGCGTGGGCTGCAGATCGCCGGCCAGCAGCCGCATCAGCGTGGTCTTGCCGATGCCGTTGGCGCCGATCACCGCGATGCGCTCGCCGGCCTCGACGTTGAAGCTCACGTTCTTGAGCACGTCGGTGTCGGCGCCCGGATAGCGGAAGCTCAAGGCCTCGACCGAGACGGCGTTGCGGTACAGCTTCTTTTCCTGCTCGAAACGGATGTACGGATTCTGGCGCGAGGACGGCTTGATCTCCTCGATCTTGATCTTGTCGATCTGCTTCAGGCGCGAGGTCGCCTGCCGCGCCTTGGAGGCGTTGGCCGAGAAACGTCGCACGAATTCCTGCAGGTCGGAGATGCGGTCCTTGGCCTTGGCGTTGGCGGTCTCGACGCGGGCGCGCGCCTGGGTGGACGCCAGCATGAAGTCGTCGTAGTTGCCCGGCCAGATCTTCAGCTGGCCGTAGTCCAGGTCCGCCATGTGGGTGCACACCTGGTTGAGGAAGTGCCGGTCGTGGCTGATGATGATCATGGTGGCGTCGTAGCCGTTGAGCACGCCTTCCAGCCAGCGAATCGAGTTGATGTCCAGGTTGTTGGTGGGCTCGTCGAGCAACAGCACGTCGGGCCGCGAGAACAGCGCCTGTGCCAACAGTACGCGCAGCTTCCAGCCGGGCGCCACTTCGCGCATCGGGCCATTGTGCAAAGCCGGGTCGATGCCAGCCTCCGTCAGGAGGCTGGCCGCGCGCGCTTCGGCATCGTAGCCGCCGTACTCGGCGAACTTCGCCTCGAGCTCGGCCGCCTTCATGTAGTCCTCGTCGGTGGCGTTGGCGTCGGCGTAGATCAGGTCGCGTTCCTTCATCGCGTGCCACATCTCCACGTGACCCTGCATCACCACGTCGAGCACGCGCTCGTCCTCGTACGCGAACTGATCCTGGCGCAGCCGGCCCAGCCGCAGTCCCGTCTGCAGCATCACTTCGCCGGAGCTCTGCTCCAGCTCGCCGCCGAGGATTTTCATGAAGGTGGATTTGCCGCAGCCGTTGGCGCCGATCAGGCCGTAGCGATTGCAGTCGACGAACTTGACGGTGACGTTCTCGAACAACGGCTTGGCGCCGAACTGTATGGTGACGTTGGAGGTGGAGAGCATGATGTTCCAGTCGATCTTCACGAGCGAACGGGCGTCTGCGCCGCTACGCCGAAATGGAGGCAGTTTGCGCGATTGCCAGTGGAATTAAGGGATTGCCTGATCGTGGCTGCGCGTCAGCCCAGGACCCGATCGGG
>JBDHQY010000310.1:0-4029 GCA_039807315.1 Steroidobacter sp.
CGCTGCGATCACCTTCGGGTGCCGATGGCCGGTCGCCAGCACGCCGATGCCGCCGGCGAAATCGATATAGCGTCGACCGTCGCTGTCCCAGATTTCCGCGCCGTTGGCCTGGGCGGCGAAAACGTTGGTGGCGATGGCCACGCCGCGGACGACCGCGGCCTGCCGGCGTGCGAGAAGGGCCTGGTTGCTGTCCTGGGTCGTCGGGTTCTTCACGGGTGCATTCCGCAGGTTGGGGAGGATCGAAAGTCTTTCACGCGGGCCTGGAGGGCGGGAGGTGTTTGCGGCGCATTGGCCGGTGCATACTGAACACCTTCGGCTGCGCCCTTGCGATGCCTGTCGGGCAACCCGCGGATCTTCGTCAAAATGACCGTCAACGCCTCCCGCAACAGCATTCCTGCGTTACCCACGCTCAGGGCCTTCGAGGCGGTGGGGCGGCTGGGCGGTATCCGGCGTGCGGCACAGGCGCTCGACGTGGATCACACCGTGGTCGGCCGGCATATCCGCTCGCTGGAGCAGTGGGCGGGTGTACGGTTGATCCGGCGCCAGGGCGGCGCCATCGTGCTGACCAGCGAAGGCGCGCGCTATCACGCCAAGATCTCCAAGGCGCTGGCGGCTCTGGCCGAGGCCGGCGGCGAGCTGTGCCGGCAGGGCCAGAAAGTGCGGCTGGTGATCTGGTGCGTGCCGGGATTGGCTTCGCAATGGCTGACGCCACGCCTGCACGCATTCAAGGAAAGCTGCCCGGACATCGACCTGGAGCTGCATCCGACCGACCACAGTCCCGACTTCGAGCGCTTCGAGGCCGACATCGATATCCGCTACGTGTTCGGAAACGACGAGACGCCGGTGACCCAGCACGGCGTTCGACACGTGGAGATTGCGCGCCCCGAAGTGCTGGCGGTTGCAAGTCCCGTCCGGGCGCAGGCGCTGCAATCGGTCGCGGGCCCCGAAGGCTGGCGCAACGCGCCGCTGCTTCATGAAGACACCGACGAGCAATGGCGTGCCTGGCTGGCCGCGCATGGGGTGAATCTGCCCGGACAGATTCCAGGGTCGCGGCTCTGGCATGCGCATTTGACGCTGGAGGCCGCACGCAGCGGGCATGGCATCGCGCTGTCCAACATCTTTCTGGTTCGCGACGATCTGCGCTGCGGCCGCCTGGTGCAGATCAGGTCCGATCGCGACCTGGCCGATCCGGTACTGGGTGCGTATGTCCTGGCAGCGCGCGCCGATCGCTGGCAGAGCGGACCGGTGGTGCGATTCCGCAGGTGGCTGAAGGCACAGGCTGCTGCATAGGCACGTGTCTGCGTTGCCGTGGGGATACGATACGGAACGGCGATTCGGCGGAATGACGCTCCGTTCTTGCGAACCCGGCAAGCCGGCGGACATGATCGCGCTCGATGCCGATCCGCTGCGCGTCGACAGCGGCGCCCATGCCAGGGCTGCCGCTCTGAACACGTACATGGTCGCGAGACTGCAATGCGCGGCTGCCGGCCGCTGATGAGGTGAATTCCATGGCGCATACTCTCGACGTCAACGGCCGATCGATGTCTTTCGATGTGCCGGACCAGATGCCGCTGCTTTGGGCGCTGCGCGACATCGGCGGCCTCACCGGTACCAAATTCGGTTGCGGCATGGGCTTGTGCGGCGCGTGCACGGTGCTCATAGACGGACAGGCGGCCCGTTCCTGCATCACGCCGGTGTCGGCTGTAACCGGCAGACGCATCACGACGATCGAGGGAGTGGGCGCCGACGAGACCGGCAATGTGGTGCAGAAGGCATGGCGTGAACTCAATGTTCCCCAGTGCGGCTATTGCCAGCCGGGCCAGATCATGACCGCCACCGCGCTGTTGCACTCGAATACCAAACCGACGGATGCCGATATCGATGCCGCCATGGCCGGCAATATCTGCCGTTGCGGCACGTATCCACGCATACGCGCAGCGATCAAGCGAGCCGCGGACAGCGCGAGAGGTGAGAAATGAGCACGGCTGTGGATCGTGAGGCGGGCGTTTCCATCGGCCGCCGGACGGTGTTGAAGAGTGCCGGTGCGCTGACCGGGCTGGTCCTGTATCTGCGGGCTGCCGGCACGCTCGCGGCCGAGGAGCCGAGAAAATACGGTGCCGATGCAATGCCGGGCGGTACCGTCGACGATCCGCTGGTGTTCGTGTCGCTGCAGGAAGATGGCAGGCTTACCGTGACCGTGCACCGGCCGGAGATGGGGCAGGGTATTCGCACCAGCCTGGCGATGGTGATCGCGGACGAACTCGAAGCGGACTGGGCTCGGGTGCGCGTGACGCAGGCTCCGGCGGATGAAGACCGCTATGGCAGCCAGAACACCGATGGCTCGCGCAGCATGCGGCACTTCTTCGCGCCGATGCGCCGTGTTGGTGCCGCTGCACGCGCGATGCTGGAGACCGCGGCTGCCTTGCGTTGGAAAGTGCCGGTTTCCGAGGTCGCGGCACGCAACCACGAAGTGGTGCACCTGAAGTCGGACCGGCGCTTGGCGTTCGGCGTGCTGGCGAAGGACGCGGCGCAGCTGCCGGTGCCGGCACGCGGCGAGGTGCGATTGAAGGATCCGCAAGCGTTCCGTTACATCGGCAGGAGCGACATGCAGTTGGTCGACGGCGCCGATATCGTCGAGGGCCGGGCGCAGTATGGCATCGATGTCCGGCTCGACGGCATGTTGTACGCATCGATCGCACGGCCTCCCGTCACCGGCGGCAAAGTCGCGAAGTACGACGGCTCGGCCGCATTGCGGGTGCCAGGGGTGGTCAAAGTGGTGCTGCTGCAGTCCACGGCGCTGCCCGCAGCGTTCAATCCACTCGGGGGTGTGGCGGTAGTCGCCACCAACACCTGGGCGGCGAACCAGGGACGCGCTGCGTTGCAGATCGAATGGGATGACGGCGTCAACGAGACCTACGAATCGGAGCGTTATCGCAAGACGCTCGAGACCGCCGCGCGCGCACCCGCCAAGGCGGTGCGTAACGATGGCGATGCCCTCGGGGCGCTTGCCAAGAGCAAGCGTCGTGTCGAAGCGGAATACTACTTGCCGCATCTTGCGCACGCGACGATGGAGCCGCCGGCTGCCGTGGCACGAGCGAGCGGCGGCAAGTGCGAGGCTTGGGCGTGCGTACAGGCGCCGCAGGCCACCCGCGAGCTCATTGCCGAACACCTGGGGTTGAAGCCCGAGGATGTGACGGTGCATATCACGCTGCTCGGCGGCGGCTTCGGCCGCAAGTCCAAGCCCGACTACGTGGCAGAGGCCGCACTGTTGTCCAGGGAGATGGCTGGCAAACCCGTGAAAGTGACCTGGACGCGCGAGGATGATCTGCGCCACGACTACTACCACACGGTATCGGTGGAGCACCTCGAGGCCGCGCTCGACGCGAGCGGCAAGCCCACAGCGTGGCTGCATCGCACCACCGCACCGACCATCGGGGCGACCTTCTCGCTCGAGGCCAATAGCCAGTCGCCGGAGGAGTTCGGCCAGAGCGCCATCGGTCTGCCGTTCGCGATTGCGAACTTCCGGCTGGAAGTGGCGGAAGCGGATGCGCATACGCGCATCGGCTGGTTCCGCTCGGTCTCGAACATTCCGCATGCGTTCGCCGTGCAGTGTTTCGTGGCGGAACTGGCCGCTGCTGCCGGGCGCGACCCCAAGGACTATCTGCTCGAGCTGATTGGACCGGCGCGCCGTGTCGATCCGCGCAAGCTGTCCGACGAATGGAACTACGACGAATCGCCGCAACGCTATCCGGTGGATGCCGGCCGCTTCCGCAACGTGATCGAGGTCGTGGCCGGCAAGGCCGGGTGGGGCCGGCGGTTGCCGCAAGGCCGGGGGCTTGGCATCGCGGCCGCCTACAGCTTCATGACATACGCGGCGGCGGTCGTCGAGGTCGTGGTCGAGAAGGGTGTGCTCAGCATTCCGCGCGTCGATATCGCGATCGACTGCGGCCCGCAGATCAATCCCGACCGGATTCGCTCGCAGGTGGAAGGAGCATGCATCATGGGGGTGAGTCTCGCGACCAGCGGTGA
>JBDHQY010000311.1:0-4015 GCA_039807315.1 Steroidobacter sp.
TGCTCTACAAGGACGAGTCGGTTCGCTGGATGAAGGAGCTCGCGGACGCGGTGCACTCCGAGGGCGCCGCGATCATGATCCAGCTCACTCATCTGGGGCGGCGCACGCGTTGGGACAAGGCTGGCTGGCTGCCGGTGGTTTCGGCATCGCATCGTCGCGAGCCGGCGCATCGCGCCTTTCCGAAGAAGGCGGAAGAGTGGGACCTGCAGCGCATCCGCAAGGACTATGTCGACGCGGCGGAGCGGGTCCATGCAGCAGGCTTCGACGGCCTGGAGCTGCAGGCATATGGACATTTCATGGATCAGCTCTGGTCGCCGCTCACCAATACGCTCGATAACGCCTACGGCGGGACTCTCGACAATCGGCTGCGCTTCACCTTCGAGGTCCTTGCCGATATCCGCGCCCGCGTCGGTTCCAAATTCCTGCTGGGAGTCCGATATACGGCCGACGAGGTGTTGGAAGGCGGGTTGTCACGCGCCGATGGAGTCGAGATTTCCCTGCGGCTGAAGTCCAGCGGCCTCATCGATTTCCTCAATGTGATACGTGGCCACATCGAGACGGATGCGGGTCTGACCGATGTCATTCCCATTCAAGGCATGCGTAGTGCCGCCCATCTGGATTTCGCGGGCGAGATCCGTGCCATAACCAATTTTCCCACCTTTCATGCGGCCCGCATTCAGGACGTCGCCACCGCCCGTCACTCGATCGCATCGGGCAAGCTCGACATGGTGGGGCTGACCCGTGCCCACATGGCAGATCCGCACATCGTCCGCAAGATCATCGAAGGCCGGGAGGACGACATCCGTCCCTGCGTGGGAGCCAACTACTGTCTTGACCGCATCTATCAGGGCGGCTCGGCCTATTGCATCCACAATGCCGCGACCGGCCGCGAGCTGACGATGCCCCACGAGATTGCGCCGGCGAGCGAGAAACGCAAGATCGTCATCGTGGGGGCGGGGCCGGGTGGCCTGGAAGCGGCGCGGGTGGCGGCGGAGCGCGGTCACGAGGTCGTGGTCTTCGAGGCTGCGACTCGACCTGGCGGACAAGTGCGCCTCACGGCGCAAAGTTCCAGGCGCCGCGAGATGCTCGGCCTGATCGATTGGCGCATGGCCCAGTGCAGCGCCCGCGGCGTCGAATTTCATTTCGACACATTGGCGGAAGCCAGCGATGTTCTGGCGCAGAATCCCGACGTGGTGATCGTGGCCACCGGCGGCCTGCCGCATACCGAAGTGCTCGAATCCGGCAACGAGCTGGTGGTTTCCGGCTGGGATATCCTGTCCGGCAGCATCAAGCCCGGCTCCAACGTGCTGCTGTTTGACGACGCCGGCGACCATACCGCCTTGCAAGCGGCCGAATTCATCGCCGCCAGCGGCGCGCGGCTGGAAATCATGACCCCCGATCGTACCTTCGCCCCCGAAGTCATGGGGATGAACCTGGTTCCCTACATGCGCAGCCTGCAGCGGCCGAACGTGCTCTTCACCGTGACCTTTCGCCTGCAGAAGGTCGAGCGGGCCGGTGATTCACTGAGGGCCATCGTCGGTAGCGACTACGGCACGCCGCTTCAGGAGCGGCGGGTCGATCAGGTTGTCGTCAACCACGGCACGATTCCTTTGGACGACCTGTACTTCGAGCTCGCGCCACAGTCGAGTAACGGCGGCAGCGTCGATTACGGAGAACTGCTGTCCGGGCGTCCGCAGACGACCATGGTCCGTCCGCAGGCGCGCTTCAAGCTCTTCCGAATCGGCGATGCGGTTTCGGCACGCAATACCCATGCCGCGATCTACGATGCGCTGCGACTGGTCAAGGATCTCTGAGCGCACCGCCGTGCCATTGACGGGTCCGCTCGTTAGGAGGGCCGGATGACGGACGCGACCGTTCGAATGACGGTACAGCAGGCTCGCGAGCTGGCGCTCGAGTCCTGTCTTGGCGCCGGGGCGAGCCTGGCCATGGCGCACTCGCTGGGGGAAGCGACACTCTCCGCGGCGCAGTCCGGTCGTCCGGAGCTGGGCTTCCCGCATCTTCTGGACTATCTGGCCGCTCTCGATGCCGGCCGGATCAAAGGAGATGCCCAGCCCCGCATAACCTATCCATTGCCTGGCCTCATCGAGTCCGATGCGGCGGGAGGCATCGCACAGCTGGGCTTCGATCAGGCATTCGCAGATCTGTGCGCTCGCGCGCAGACGCTGGGCATTGCGATGTTCACGCAGAGAAACAGTTTCACTGTCGGGGAGCTGGGCTACTACGTGCGCAAGCTCGCTTCGGCCGGAGTGGTCGCGTTTGCGGTTGCCAATGGCCCCGCCTTGATGGCCGCTGCAGCGGCAAAACACCCGGTCTATTGCACCAACCCCATGGCATTCGGCTGCCCCATGCCGGCAGGCAGCGACGGTCCGTTGGTGATCGATCAGGCGTCGAGCATGACTGCATTCGTCAATGTCAGGCGCGCCGCCGCGGAACACGCCTGCATTCCGGAGGATTGGGCCATCGACGCATCCGGGCTGCCCACCACCGATGCCCAAGCAGCCATCATGGGCGCGCTTCTGCCCTTCGGCGGTTACAAGGGTGCCAACATCGCTTTGCTGGTGGAGATCATGGCGGCCGGCTTGTCGAGAGCGTCTTGGTCGCTCGATGCGCCCTCTTTCACATCCGGTCACCAGACTCCCGATGCGGGTTTGACTGTCGTCGCCATTGCGCCCATCGACGCGGATTTCCGCGAGCGTCTGCAGCAGCAGATCTGCCGGCTGCAGGCTCACGGAGTATCGATACCAGGTCAAAGGCGTGCCGCCCGTCCGGGCGTTGTGAACGGCTCGATCGAATTGGCGGAGTCGATCGTGCGGCGCGTGCAGGCTTACAAGAAGGGCGAGCACATCTCCTAGACTCCAACGAGATGTCGCCGATGTTGGTTGGAGCGCGCGTGGCCGGCGCCGATCTTTTCTTCCGCGATCAGGGCGAGCTGCCGGCGTTGCTCGACCTGCCCGGGCCGCTCTTGGCCGATTTGCTCGGATCGCCGACCCTTTCGTTCTCGCCTGGTGCTCGTGCACTGCCTTCGGTGCGCAGCCATTGCACCATCAGTTTGCAGCGTTCCTCCGACACCCCAAGGCTGCGCAGCGCGTAGTCCGTCATTTCCAGCGCCAGCTCGAGCTCGCCCATGACGGCGCGATCCACGCCCTGACGGATCAGATACGCCAGCTCGGCCTCGCTGTGAGTGCGTACGATGACAGCGATATTGCGGTTCCGGGCACGCGTCAGCTCCAGGATGCGCCGCGCGTGAAAGCCATCCGGCGAGGCGATGACCAGCAGGCGAGCCTGATCGATGCGGGCTGCATCCAGCACCCCGTGCGCCGCCGCATTGCCGTAAATGGCGGCGATGTTCTGGTTGCGCAGCTGCTCGACCAGCCGATGATTCATTTCGACGACGACGAAATCCAGTCCCTGCGCCGCCAGCGCCTTGCCGACGACACTGCCGACACGGCCATAGCCGACGATCACCGCATGCTGGTGCAAATGGGCCATGTGCGCACCGGGTGGCAGCGGGTCGATGCGCTGGCGGCCGCGAGCCAGGAATCGAAGCACCCTGGGACGGTCGTTGAACCAGCGCGTGAGCGGCACGACTGTGGAAAACGCGAATGGGTTGAGCGTGATGGACAGCAGTGCGCCGGCCAGGATCAGATCGCGCCCTTCGGGCGGCAGCAGACCGAGGCCGACACCGAGGCCGACCAGAATGAAGGAGAATTCGCCGATCTGCGCCAGGCTGGCGGAGATGGTGAGAGCGGTGCGCACCGCGTAGCCGAAGGCAATCACGATCGCGAATGCCGCCAGCGTCTTGCCCACCAGAATCGCGAACATCACGCCGAGCAGCGCGCCGGGCCGTTCGATCACCACGGCCGGATTGAACAGCATGCCCACCGAGACGAAGAACAGCACCGCGAACGCATCCTGCAGCGGCAGGGAATTTTCCGCTGCCTTATGACTCAGATCGCTCTCTGCAAGCACCACGCCTGCGAAAAATGCCCCGAGC
>JBDHQY010000312.1:0-4000 GCA_039807315.1 Steroidobacter sp.
CGGGCCGGTGTCCGACGGGATGGGGTGCCGCGGACATCGGCCCCCGCTGCCGGGCCCGCCGCAATGTCCTGGCGGCTGCTGTCTTGCTGCTTTCCTGGCGGCGGCGGGACGGTGCTTCCCCCCAGGGGAAGCCCGCCCCGCTCGATGCGGCGTGGCTTTTAGAGCTTGCCCTCACGCGCCAGCAGGTTCTCGATGGTCACACCCACTTCAGGCACGCCGCCGAACACCGTGCCCAGCTTGTTCTGCTTGAAGTGCTGCAGGGCGGTCTGATAGGCCTGCGGCGGCAACGGCACGTAGCCCACTTCCTTGGCCAGCTTGGCGCCGTCGCTCAGGTAGAAGTTGATGAACTCCTGGACTTCCGGGCGCTGGGCCGCGGTGTCGCGCACATAGATGAACAGCGGGCGCGACAGCGGCTGATAGCTGCCGTCGATCACGGCTTCCAGGCTCGGCGCGACCATCTTGCCCTTGCCATTGTCGATCTCCACCGCGCGCATCTTGTCCTTGTGCGCCACGTAGTATGCGAAACCGAAATAGCCGAGCGCGTTCTTGTTGTTCTCCACGCCCTGCACCAGTACGTTGTCGTCTTCGCTGGCGGTGAAGTCGCCACGGCTGGCCTTGGCCTTGCCGTTCACCGCTTCGGTGAAGTAGTCGAAGGTGCCGGAATCGGCGCCGGGGCCGAACAGCATCAGGTTCTGCGCCGGCCATTCCGGACGCACCTGGTTCCACTTGGTGACGCGACCCTGCGCGGCCGGCTCCCACATCTTCTTGAGGTCGGCGACGGTCAGCGACTTGACCCAGGTGTTCTGCGGATTGACCACGACGGTCAGCGCATCGAACGCCACCGGCAGCTCCATGTACTTGATGCCGGCGGCGCGGCAGGCCTCCATCTCTTCCTTGAGGATGGGCCGCGAAGCGTTGGAGATATCGGTCTCGCCGCGGCAGAAGCGCTTGAAGCCGCCGCCGGTGCCGGCGATACCGACCGTGACGCGCACCTTGCCGCGCTTGGCGATCTGGAATTCCTCGGCCACCGCTTCGGCGATCGGGAACACGGTGCTGGAGCCGTCGATCTTGATGACGCTCTGCGCCAGAGCCAGGTGCGGCGTGACCACCGCAGCAAGCCCGCCCAGCAGCATCGATGCACCCAATTTGTGCCACAACTTCATGGATTTGAACCTCTTGTCGCGTAACCACCGGCCGGGGCGCTGCCGTTCGGAAAATCCGCCCCACTCATCGATGGGCGGGAAGTCTGCCGGCCTTCGATGACAACCGTGTTACACGAGCACAGGCTTTGTTACGCGCGGGACTGGTGCGCCGGCACGCCCAGTCGACCAGCCTGGTACGGGGATGAACCGCCACGTAGCCGTCACGGAGCGCCCTTGCCGCTGCGGCATACGTTCGTTATAAGACCGCGCCCCACCGCTTCACTTTCAGGAGCCGTCCCGCACGATGAGCAGCCAGATTTCCGCGAAGGCCGACGCCGTTTCCGCCACGCTGGCGCTGACCCAGGAGCTGATCCGCCGCCCCTCGGTCAGCCCCGAGGATCACGGCTGCCTGGAAATCATCACGCAGCGCCTGACCGCGCTGGGTTTCGAGGTGGAACGGCTGACCTTCGGCCCGGTGGAGAACATCTGGGCGCGGCATGGCAACTCGGGGCCGGTGCTGTGCTTCGCCGGTCATACCGATGTGGTCCCGACCGGCCCGCGCGAGGAATGGCACACCGATCCGTTCGAGCCGGTGATCAAGGACGGCGTTCTCTACGGCCGCGGCGCGGCCGACATGAAGAGCGGGCTGGCGGCGATGATCACCGCGGCCGAACGCTTCATCGCCAGCCATCCGCAGCACACCGGTTCGCTCGCCTTCCTGCTGACCAGCGACGAGGAAGGCCCGTCGGTGGACGGCACCCGGCGGGTCATGGAAGTGCTGGAAGCGCGCCAGCAGAAAATCGACTGGTGCGTGGTCGGCGAGCCCACCAGCACCGAGACCCTCGGCGACATGATCAAGATCGGCCGCCGCGGCTCGCTGTCGGGCAAGCTCACGGTGCATGGGGTCCAGGGCCATGTCGCCTACCCGCACCTGGCGGACAATCCGGTGCACTCGGTCGCACCCGCACTGGCGGAACTGGCGGCGCGCATCTGGGACAACGGCAACGAATTCTTTCAGCCCACCACGTTCCAGATCTCCAACATCGCCGCCGGCACCGGCGCGCCCAACGTCATTCCCGGCGATCTGAAGGCGCGCTTCAATCTCCGCTTCTCGACCGAGCAGACCGTGACAAAGCTGCAGCAGACCATCGTCGGCATCCTCGACCGCCATCAGGTGAACTACACCCTGGAATGGTTCGTATCCGGCCTGCCCTTCTTCACCGCGCCCGGCACGCTATCCAGCGCCGTGCAGCAGGCGGTGCAGGAGAAGACCGGCCGCACACCGCAAATGTCCACCACCGGCGGCACTTCCGATGGCCGCTTCATCGCGCCGACCGGCGCACAGGTGGTGGAGCTGGGCGTCCTCAACGCCACCATTCACAAGGTGAACGAATGCGTGCGCGTCGCCGACGTGGACACGATTTCAGCGACGTACGAGCGGGTCATGGAGCTGTTGCTCGCGAAGTGATGCCCGCCCGCAGGCAGGCCGAAGCCTGGTCGGGGCGCGGTGCTCGCTCGTCACCCGTGAAGCCGGATTCGACACGGCGAACGGAACCGGTAATGCGATGGGCTTGGCCGGAAGCGACTCCGGTCAGCGAAAGGACAACGAAGCGCGGCGCGCGCCTGCCAGCGTCTGTACGGCATTGACCAGTACCGCCCAGCCTGCCAGCACCACCAGCGAGATCAGTACCCACCAGGGCATCGACAAGCCCAGCAGCCGCCAATCGACCTTGCCGCATTCGCCCGAGCCGGTGAGCACCTTGGTGATGACGTCGGTGACCGGCATGATGTCCAGCATGTAATCGAGACTCGCGCCGCATGCCGCGACAGTGCCGGGCGGCTGTGCCTGAATCCAGATATGGCGCGTGGAAACGAGAATGCCGCCGAGTGCCGCGAGCGACAGCAGAACGGCGTAGACGCGCGCGCCGCTGCGACCTGGGTCGTGGATCGCGGCAATCAGGAACAGCACGCCGAGTGCAATCACTGCGACCCGCTGGAAAATACACAACGGGCAGGGTTCCAGCCCCAGGCCATGCTGTGCATACAGCGCATAGCCCATCAAGGCCGCGCAGGCGAGAAAGCCGAGCCCGTTAGCGAGCTGGCGACTGAATGGAAGTGCGATCATGCCCGCCAGTGTAGCGGGAATGGGCCGGGGCGAGAATCAACCGATGCCACCCTCGACACCGCCGCTGCGCGCCGCCCGCGCCTTCAGGTGATCTTCGACCTCGTCCAGCGAGAGATGGCGGATGTCCTTGCCGTAGGCCATGTAGACCACGTACTCGCAGACGTTCTTGGCGTGATCGCCGATGCGCTCCAGCGCCCGTGCCACCCACAGCACGTCGAGCGCGCGGCGGATGGTCCGCGGATCTTCCATCATGAAGGTGATGCACTGGCGCTGGATCGCCTCGTATTCCTCGTCGACCAGCCGATCCTTCTTGGCGACCGTCACCGCGGCCTCGGCGTCCATGCGGGCGAACGCGTCCAGGGCCTCGTGCACCATGTCGCCGACGATGCGGCCCAGGTGCTTGAGCTCGCGGTAGCGATCCGCCGGACGCTCCACCGCGGCCAGCCGCGAGCCGATGTAACCGATCTTCTCGGCCTCGTCGCCGATGCGTTCGAGGTCGGTGATGGTCTTGATGACGGCCACGATCAGGCGCAGGTCGGACGCCGCCGGGCTGCGTGTCGCCAGGATCCGGCTGCAGTCGTCGTCGATCGCCACTTCCATGGCGTTGACCTTGACGTCGCCGCGCGCCACCTGTTCGCCCAGGCGGCTGTCGCCTTCGACCAGCGCCTGCACCGCGAGCTTGAGCTGTTCCTCGACCAAGCCGCCCATCTGCAGCACGTTGGTCCGCACCCGC
>JBDHQY010000313.1:0-3987 GCA_039807315.1 Steroidobacter sp.
CGCCGGCAGACTGAACGTCGACGAAGAAATGATGGTGGAGATCCGCGAGATCAGCGCCGCGGTCGATCCGACCGAGACCCTGTTCGTGGTGGACAGCATGGCCGGCCAGGACGCCGTCAACGCGGCGCGGGCGTTCGGCAATGCCCTGACGCTCACCGGCGTGGTGCTGACCAAGACCGACGGCGACGCCCGCGGCGGTGCCGCCCTGTCGGTGCGGCAGATCACCGGCCAGCCGATCCTGTTCATGGGCACCGGCGAGAAGACCGAGGCCCTGGAGCCGTTCCGGGCCGAGCAGGTGGCCTCGCGCATCCTCGGCATGGGCGATGTGCTGGCGCTGGTCGAGAACGTCACCCGCAACGTCGACCGCGAGCAGGCCGAGAAGCTGGCCCGCAAGCTCAAGAAGGGCAAGGATTTCGACTTGGAGGACCTGCACGACCAGCTGCAGCAGGTGGAGAAGATGGGCGGGGTGTCGGCCCTGATGGACAAGCTGCCGGCGCAGCTGGTGGCCAAGGCCGGCGCCATGAACCCGGCCGGCAACGAGAAGGAGATCAAGCGCCAGGTCGCCATCATCCGCTCCATGACGCCGAAGGAGCGGCGTTTCCCCAAGATCATCGACGCCTCGCGCAAGCGCCGGATCGCCGCCGGCTCCGGCGTGCATGTCTCGGAAATCAACAAGCTGCTGAAAAATTACCTTCAGATGCAGAAGGTTATGAAGACCATGTCGAAGGCCGGGGGGCTCGGCAAGATGCTGCGGGCGTTCGGCGGGCGGCTGCCGGGCATGTAAGGGAGGATGGCGCAGGCTCGTCGAGTTGCGTCGCGGCCCTCGCGCCGGCGCCGGTGGCGCGGCTCAACCCTTTCACTTCCCGTTGCTTTTCAGTACCATTCGCGCCCTTTTCCGGGGCTCACGCCCTCACCGACCAGCGATTTTCGAGGCTTTCAGCATGGTTACGATTCGGCTCACCCGCCGCGGCGCGAAGAAACAGCCCTTCTATCACATCGTGGTGACGGACAGCCGCAAGCGCCAGGGCGGTCCGGCGCTCGAGCAGGTGGGCTATTTCAACCCCATCGCCGCCGGCAAGCAGCAGCGCCTGCAGCTGGATCTGGCACGGATCGACTACTGGCTGGGTCAGGGTGCCAAGCCGTCCGAGCGCGTCGCGGAGCTGGTTGCGAAGCAGCGCAAGGCCGCCTGATTCGCCGGCCGGCAGCCGCGGCGGCTGCCGGACCAAGCGACGGCCTGCGATCGCCAGTCCCTGAACCGCCCGTGACGACGCCGGCCTCAGCCTCGGACCGGATCGTCGTACTGGGCAGGATCGCCGGGACCTTCGGGGTCAAGGGCTGGATCAAGGTCAAGTCGTTCACCGAGCCGCTCGAGAACATTCTCGACTATCCCGTCTGGCAGCTGGGCCGTCCCGGCCAGTGGACGCCGATCGAGGTCGAGGCGGGGCGGGTGACGGACAAGGGTGTGCTGGCCAAGCTTGCCGGGCTGGAATCGCCCGAAGAAGCGCGGCTCAAGGTCGGCTTCGAACTGGGCGTGTGGCGCAGCGAGATGCCGGCGCCGGCGCCGGGAGAGTATTACTGGGCCGACCTGGAAGGCCTGGAGGCGCTGTCGGCCAGCGGCGAGTCGCTGGGGCGGGTCGATCACTTCCGCTCGACCCCGGGCGGCACGTTGATGATCGTCCAGGGCGAGCAGGAGCATTGGATTCCGTTCGTCAAGGAGCGCATCGTGAAGGTCGAGCTGGATGCCGGGCGCATCGTGCTCGACTGGGCGGCGGACTGGTGAGGGAGTTGCGGGAGTCGCGGGCATGCGCATCGAAGTGGTGACGCTGTTCCCGGACTTCGTCGGTGAAGCCGTTCGCGTGGGTGTACTGGGTCGCGCGATCGAGCGAGGGCAGGTTGCAGTGACAGCCACCACGCCGCGCGAATTCGCCACAGACGTGCATCGAACCGTCGATGATCGTCCCTACGGCGGCGGGCCCGGGATGGTGTTGAAGATCGAGCCGACGCGCACCGCGTTGCGGGCGGCGAAGGCGAGATTGCCGACAGGCAGCCGCAGTGTCTATCTGGCGGCCGACGGCGCGACGCTCACGCAGGCCAAGGCCCGCGAGCTGTCGCAGCTGCCGGGAATGCTGCTGTTGGCGGGGCGCTATGAAGGCGTGGACGAGCGCCTGCTGGCGAGCGAGATCGACGAGAGCGTGTCGATAGGCGATTACGTGCTGTCGGGCGGTGAGCTGCCGGCGCTGGTGCTGATCGATACGGTGGTGCGGCTGTTGCCGGGCGTGCTCGGCGATGAGGAGTCGGCGCAGCAGGATTCGTTCGTCGACGGCCTGCTGGACTGGCCGCACTACACGCGCCCGGAAGTGTTCGAGGGCGCGGCGGTGCCGGAAGTGCTGTTGAGCGGCAACCATGCCGCGATCCGGCGTTGGCGCACCAAGCAGGCGCTGGGGCGAACCTGGCAGCGACGGCCGGATCTGCTGGAGAAACTCCAGCTGAGCAAGGAGCAGCGCAAGCTGCTCGACGAGTTTGTGGCGGAGCGCGCCGCGCGCGATCCGCAGGTAGAGAGCTGAATTGCGGTTTTTGCAAAGTTAAGGCAAGCGGTGCAACCATGAGCAACATCATTGAAACGCTCGAGCGCGAAGCGTCAGGCCGAACGATTCCGGATTTCTCGCCGGGCGATACGGTGGTGGTCCAAGTGAAGGTGAAGGAAGGCGACCGCGAGCGCGTGCAGGCTTACGAAGGCGTCGTGATTGCACGCCGCAACCGCGGCCTGAATTCCTCCTTCACGGTGCGCAAGATTTCCCATGGCGAAGGCGTGGAGCGCGTGTTCCAGTGCCACAGCCCGTCCATCGGCTCGATCAGCGTCAAGCGCCGCGGCAATGTCCGCCGCGCCAAGCTGTACTACCTGCGCGATCTGACCGGCAAGGCGGCGCGCATCGAGGAAAAGATCTAGGTCGGGCGTCGCTGCGCCTGGGATCCATGCGGGGCGCGACGGCGGATATCGCCGTCGCGCCTTTTTCATTTCTGTGGGGATTGCGCCGGGCCTTCCGGCGTGGCGCCCGAATCAGGGGCACTCGCTCGTCGCGCATATCGTCAATCCTGGATGGCGAGGCCGCGCGGCTCCCGCGTACACTCCGGCGTCGAGTCTTTCCTCCGACGAATACCTACGCCCGGGTAGCCCGTCGCCGCACTTCATGCAAAGGAGCTCCCATGTTCCGAGCCGCTTCTCGTGTCGTTCGCGCCGGATCGATCGCCATGGTTGCCACGTGCGCCTTCGGCAGCATGGCGTTCGCCAGCAATGCGACCGACAAGGTCCTGGCCAACGTCAAGCTGCCGCCCGGCTTCAAGCTCGAGGTGTACGCGGACAACGTGCCCTCGGCGCGCTCGATGGCGCTGGGCACCGAGGGAACCCTGTTCGTCGGTACGCGCCGCACGCAGGTCTACGCCATCAGCGGCAAGCCGGGAAGCGGCGCGAAGCCCACGGTTCGCGTCATCGCCAACAAGCTCAACATGCCCAATGGTGTCGCCTTTCGCGACGGCGCCCTGTACGTCGCCGAGATCAGCCGCATCCTGCGCTATGACGGCATCGAGTCCGTGCTCGACAAGGTGCCGCAACCCAAAGTGGTGCGCGACGACTTCCCGAAGGATGGCCACCATGGCTGGAAGTACATCGCCTTCGGCCCCGACGGCAAGCTGTACGTGCCCATCGGCGCACCCTGCAACATCTGCGACAAACCCAACTACGCCGTCATCACGCGCATGAACCCGGACGGCTCGGATCGTGAAATCTTCGCGCGCGGCATTCGCAACACGGTGGGCTTTACCTGGCATCCGACCACCCAGCAGCTGTGGTTCACCGACAATGGCCGCGATCATCTCGGCGAGGACGTGCCACCCTGCGAACTCAACAACGCGCCACGCGCCGGCATGGATTTCGGCTTCCCTTACTGTCACGGCAAGGACATCAAGGATCCGGAATTCGGCAACCTGGGA
>JBDHQY010000314.1:0-3979 GCA_039807315.1 Steroidobacter sp.
GATGATGGCCACCGCGACCGTGCGCGCGATGCGCGACCAGAAGGCGGTTTCCGCTGTGCGCGCATCGAGCCCGTTGCGCTTGAGATGCTGGACGTAGTTATAGAGACCACGGATCGGCATCGACTGCGGCTCCACCGACGCCAGGCCCAGGAACTCCGCCGACAGATTGGTGGCCAGGTCGGCCGAGGGCTGGCGGCTCGCCACGACATGATCGCCCTCGATACGCGACTCGCGATAGTCGCTCAGCGCCCAGCGGTTCTCGGCATCGATGCGCGCATTGCCGGCCTTGCCGACACTGAGCAGCCGGCGCTGCGCATCGAACTTGAATACGTACACCCCGCCATAGCTGTTGCCGGCGTTCTGCTGCTGCACCGAGAAGATCGTCTCGCCGTCCTTGGCCCAGGCGCTGCGATTGCCGGCCATGCTGTAGTCGTGGAATTTCTGGAAGGTCTTCATCTGCCGCGCGTACTGCTCCATGGGCGGCCCGACATACTCACCCAGGACCCAGGTGATGGCCATCAGCACCAGTCCTGCGGAGGCCACCCACAGCGCGATGCGCGCGGTCGAAACACCGGCCGCCCGAACGACGATCAATTCCATCGAGCGCGCCAGATTGCCCAGCGCCAGCAACGCCGCGATCAGCGAAGCGATGGGCAACATGTCGAACGCCTGCTGCGGCAGACCCAGGCCCACGAACATGAAGGCGTGAGCCGTGGTGTAGCTGCCGACGCCGATGTCGTCCTGCTGCATGATGAGCTGGTACAGGCCGGCCAGCGCCAGCAGCACCGCCATCACCAAGGCGGTGTGGCCGAGCACGGTACGCATCAGATAACGGGCAAGCAGCGACATGATCAGGCTCCCGCCGGCACCGGCTGCGCCCGGCCCGGCGGACTCTCCCGGACCAGCAGCCAGATGGCGGCGCACAGCGCGATGCCGTGCACCCACCACAGACCGACGAACTGCGGCAGCGTGCCGTTCTCGATCCAGGTGCGTGCCGCGACCAGCAGCTGCGAATAAATGAAGTACGCCAGGATGGCCAGACCGATCTTGCCGAACCGGCCCTGGCGCGGCCGCAGCCGCGCCAGCGGCACGGCGATCAGCATCAGCACCAGCGCCGTGATCGGCGTGGAAATGCGCCAGTGCAGCTCCGCGATATCGTCGAGATCGGACGATCCGAGCAGCTGCGCCGTGAGCTTCATGTTCGACTTGGGGGCACGGCCGCTCGTCTCGCCCAGGCGGATCGGAATGCCGCCCTCGCTGAACTGGATGATCCGGAACTCGCCGCTGCCCGGAACGCCTTCGTAACGCACGCCGTCGTAGAGCACGAAGGTCTGCTCGGCCTGCCCCGCGCCCCGCTGCTCGGCGCGCGTGGCGGTCCAGATCTCGAGCTTGCTCTCGCCCTTCTCGCCCTGCGGCGTCGGCACCGGCCGTTCCACGAAGACGTTGACGTTGTGCAGGATGCCGTTGCCGTCGACACGCTCGGCGTAGAACACGATGTTGCCGCCGCCGAAGGTGCGGAAGCGGCCCGGCTCGAGCAACCCGAACTGCGCGTCACGCAGGGCCTCGGCGCGAATCTCCTGGGCCCGGGCGCTGGCCGCGGGAATCGCAATGAAGGACAGCCAGGTCAGCAACGCCACGATCGCGGCGCCCAGCAGCGCGATCGGCCGGAACAGCCCGGCCGGCCCCACGCCGCACGACTGGATCGCCGCCATCTCGCTCTCGTGATACATCCGCCCCAGCGCCAGCATGATGGCGAGGAAGAAACCGATGGGCACGATCACCGACAGGTTGCCGGCGGTGGTCAGGCCGATCAGTGCGAACACCACCTCGCGCGGAAAATCGTTGGCCGCCGCCTGCGACAGCACCCGCGCCAGTTGATTCGCCAGCAGAATGACCAGCAGCACGCCGGTGACCGCGACCCAGGTCACGGCCACTTCGCGGAAAATGTAACGGTCCAGCGTGCGCAGCGCGAATTCCTCTCGAGATCGAGCGTCGGACCAGATCCGATGCGATCCGTTCAGCGACGATCCGGCAGGAGTGAATGAGGTAGACTACCGGCCCGTGCAATGCTGAACGACTGCCTCGACCGGGAGCGGCTGATTCCATCCCGTCTACCCGAAACCCGACGATACCGGGCCACGACACGGCGGTCGTCGCAGCTGCTGCCGGGCCGATGGCAATGAGTCGGCGCGTCCTTGAGGATTGCCCGAAGCCAATCATGAAGCATCGCGGCGGCCCGGCCGCCGGCGTGTAAGTTAAGCGACGCGGCCGTCCGCGTAAACCGCTGCGTCCACAAATATTTCGAGGACCGATCATGGATCTTTTCGCCACCAGCACCGCTCCCGCGCGTCAGCGCACCGCTTGCGCCATCGTCGGCATCTACGACAAGGGCGTACTGTCGGAAGCCGCGGCAGAGCTGGACCGTCGCAATGGCGGCCGCATCGCGCGGCTGGTCAAGCGTGGCGACCTGCGGGGCAAGGCCGGTGACGTGCAGACGCTCGCGGACCTGACCGGCCCGTGCGAGCGCATCGTGGTGGTCGGTCTGGGCGCCCGCAGCGGCTTCAAGCGCAAGCAGTATCGTCGTGCGCTGATCACCGCGCTCGCAGCCATTGCCCGCACCGGTGCCCGCGACGCGGTCAGCTACCTCTCACTGGAGAAGGTCGGCGACGCCGACAGCTATGCCCTGGCCCGCACGGCCGCCGAAGTCGTCGGCAACTCCGCCTATCGCATTCCTGATCACAAGACGTCCAACAAGCGCGCCAAATCCACCCTGACCCGCTTCGGCGTCGCCGCCGGCAGCCGCAGTGAACGCAGCAGCATCGAGCGAGGGCTCGAGCACGGCCGCGGTATCGTCGCCGGCATGTCGTTGATGCGCGACCTGGCGAATCAACCTGCCAACGTCTGCACGCCCACATATCTGGCCAACGCGGCAAAGACGCTGGCTCGCGAGCACCGCAAAATCCGCGTGCGCATCCTCAACGAAGCCGATTGCCGCAAGCTGCGCATGGGCTCGTTCCTGTCGGTAGCGGCGGGCACGGAGGAGCCGGCACGCTTGATCGTATTGGAGTACTACGGCGCCGCCCGCAGCGAAGCGCCGGTGGTGCTGGTCGGCAAGGGCGTGACCTTCGACACCGGCGGCATTTCGCTCAAGCCGCCGCCCGCCATGGATGAGATGAAGTTCGACATGAGCGGCGCGGCCAGCGTGCTCGGCACCTTCAAATCGATTGCCGCGCTGGGCCTGCCGCTCAACGTGGTCGGCATCGTGCCGGCGGTCGAGAACATGCCCAGCGGCAGCGCCACCAAGCCCGGCGACATCGTCAAGAGCATGTCGGGCCAGACCATCGAGATCCTGAACACCGATGCCGAGGGCCGCCTGATCCTGTGCGACGCCATCACCTACGCACGGCGTTTCAAGCCGCAGGTGGTGATCGACATCGCCACGCTCACCGGCGCCTGCGTGATCGCGCTCGGCAGCCAATTCTCGGGCCTGTTCAGCAACGACGACGAACTGTCCGAGGCGCTGCGGCAAGCCGGCCGGCGTGCCGAGGACGGCGCCTGGCCGATGCCGATCGGCGAGGAATACGCGGAAGGGCTGAAGAGCAACTTCGCCGACTTCGCCAACGTGGCCGGCCGCGAGGGCGGCGCGATCACCGCGGCCTGCTTCCTGGCGAAGTTCACCGACGGCCTGAAATGGGCGCACCTGGACGTGGCCGGCACGGCGTACCAGTCGGGCTCGCAGAAATCCAGCACCGGCCGGCCGGTGCCGCTGCTGGTCGACTACCTGATCAACAAGAAGTAACGATTCGCATGAGCCGGGTGGACTTCCATGTCCTCTCCGCGGACGCGCCCGACGCCCGCCTGCGCTATGCGTGCAGGCTGGCCGAGCGCGCCGCCGAGCAAGGCTGCCGGACATACATACGAGCGCCCGACGTACAGCGACTCGACGACATGCTGTGGACATTCAGCGACAGCAGCATTC
>JBDHQY010000315.1:0-3977 GCA_039807315.1 Steroidobacter sp.
CTATCTTGAGGAAGCGGCGGTGACCTCACCGCCGCTTCTTGATTTCCGTCTGGCCCGGGCCGCTGGCACCTGGGCGGCGCGCTTCGCGCGCGAGATCGCCGGCGAGGCGCTCGAGCCCCGCCTTCAATGAGCCGTCGATCACCAGGTCGCCCGAACGCACGATGGCGCCGCCGATCAGCGACGCATCCACGTCGCAGTGCAAACGCACTTCGCGCCGCAGGCGCTTCTTCAACGCCGCGGTCAGCCGTTCACGCTGCGCATCGCTCAAAGCGATGGCCGACGTGATCTGCACGTCGGCGATGTTCTCCACTTCGGCGCGCAGCACTTCGAAGATGGCGGCGATTTCCGGCAACAGACCCAGCCGGCGGTTCTGCGCCAGCATGTTGAGAAAGTTGCGGCCGTGCTCGTCGACGCTGGCCCCGGCGATGTCGGCGATGAGGCCGACCAGCTGTTCCGGGGTGACGCGCGGATTGGTCAGAAGCCGCTCGACGCGCTCATCGGCGACCACCGCCGAGGCGGTGGTGAACAGTTCCGACCAGCGGCCGAGCGCCTTGTTCGCGCTCGCGTATTCGAACGCGGCGCGGGCGTAAGGCCGTGCGATTGTGACTTTCTCAGCCATCGGTTCCGGTCCTCAGCCACGCTCGATTTCGAGCGCCAGCTTGTCGAGCAGATCCGCGTGCGTCTTGGCATCGACCTCGCGGCCGAGCAGCTTGCTGGCGCCGGCCACCGCAATCGCAGCGACTTCCTTGCGCAGCTGCTCGCGTGCGCGGCCGGACTCCAGCGCAACTTCCTGGCGTGCATCGCCGATCAGGCGCTGACCTTCCGCGATCGCGGTGCCGCGGGCCTCATCGACCAGCTCGTTGGAGCGGCGGTTGGCCTGCTCGATGATCTTGCTCGCCTGCGCATGCGCATCGCGAATGATCACCGAGGCACTGGACTTGGCTTCCGCCAGGCTCTTCTCGCCCTTGTCGGCGGCAGCCAGACCTTCGGCGATCTTCTTCTGGCGCTCCTCGATGGCTGTGATCAGCGGCGGCCAGATGAACTTCATCGTGACCCAGCCGAGGATCAGCAGCACGATCGACTGAATGAGCAGTGTGGCGTTTAGATTCATGACGACGTGGCCTTACTCGGGTCATTCAGTGGGCCGCGAAGAATGCGGCACCACTGTCGTTCGGTCTTGCGTTGCTCGCAGCGGCAGCGACTATCCGGCGAACGGATTGGCGGTGGCGAACCACAGCGCGATACCGACGCCGATGATGAACGAGGCGTCGATCAGGCCCAGCAGCAGGAAGACCTTGGTCTGCAGCACGTTCATCAGCTCGGGCTGGCGCGCCGACGCTTCGATGTATTTGGCCGCCATGATGCCGACGCCGATACAGGCACCCAGAGCGCCGATGCCGATGATCAAACCGCAGGCGAGAGCGACAAAGCCGATGTCCGTCATGAGTGTTCTCCGAAATGGACTTGAAACAGCAGTAGGTCAGTGAAAATCAGTGGTGCTGGTGCGCCTGACCGAGATACGCCAGCGTCAGCATCATGAAAATGAAGGCCTGCAGCAGCACGATCAGGATGTGGAAGATCGCCCAGGCAGTACCCGTCAGCAGGTGCAGGCCGATACCGATCACGGTGGCGCTGCCGCCCAGACCTGCGATCAGGAAGAAAATCAGCTCGCCTGCGTACATGTTGCCGAACAGTCGCATGCCGTGCGAGAACGTCCGCCCCAGGTACTCGATGATGTTCATGGCCAGGTTGGCGATGATCAGCAGCAGCCCGCCGATCCAGGACAGCGGATTCAGCGTGAGCTTGACACTACCGAACGGCGCGCAGGTGAGCTCGTGGATGAAGCCGCCGAAGCCCTTGATCTTGATGTTGTAGTAGATCGCCAGCAGCAGCACACCGAGCGCCAAGCCGAAGGTCAGGTTCAGATCGGCGGTCGGCAGCGGACGCAGGTAGGGGACGCCGGCGGCGCCGGCCGCGACCGGCAGCCAGTCGACCGGCAGCAGGTCGATGGCGTTCATCAGCGTCACCCAGCAGAACACGGTCAGCGCCAGCGGCGCGACATAGGTCAGCTTGCCGTCGACCATGGACTTGGCCTGGTCGTTGACCATCTCGACCAGCATTTCCACTGCAAGCTGGAATTTGCCGGGCACACCCGCGGTCGCGCGCGAAGCGGCGATGCGCAGCACGATCAGGACGATGGCAGCGGTGAGCAGTGCGAAGAACGTGGTGTCCAGATGCACCACGGAAAGATCGAACAGGCCGTTCTGATGGCCGCTGGCGAGATGATGCAAATGATGCGAGATGTACCCCGACATCCCGCCGTGGTCGCCTCCGCTTTCACTCACCATCTGCGTCATTCGCATGCTTCACCCGAACGAAAACCAACCAAATCCAGTAGGCCACCAGCGCCACGAACAACCCGCCGAGCAGCGCAGGGGCCACGAGGGCCTGCGATCTGAAGGCGATGACCAGCAAGCTGATCGTCAACATTACCTTGATCGTCCAGGCCACCAGCAACCCGGCCATACCGCTTCCCGCCGCTTCAGGGCTGATCCTTGCCACGAAGCTGTGCCGGAGGAACGTCAAGGCCATATAAACGGTCCAGACCAGACCGATGGCACCGCCCACCAGCACCGACCAGCCGCTGCGGGCGCCCCACAGGGCGCCGCTCGCCACGGCGGCCACGGCAATCCAGCCCACCTGCCACAGCAGGATGCGCCACGCCTCGCGCGCCGCGGCTGCAAGAAAGCTTGCGTTCAAGGCCAGCTCCCTCGCTTATTCGATGGGCAACAAAAATGCCACTGCGTGGGCCGGATGCCCGGCGACGTGTGGCATTGAATTGCAAGCAGTTAGTCCGACCGAAAAAACTGCCCGGCCGGAAAAGGCCGCGGATTATACGCAGCGTTTTGCAGTGCTTCAAGGAATCGAGCCGGCGCTCGAAAGAACGAGGGGTACCGCGGTATGCACCGCCTACCAGCCACTTTGCGTCGGGTCACGGTCGGCGCACCCGAAGACGGTGCAGCCCGGGGAGCGAGTGCGCTAGAGGCGATAGCGGAACTTGATCAGGAACTGGTCCGAGTCGCGCACGTCCCGCATGTGCCGGAACAGCCCGCCGACACTGCGCTCGTCGTCATCGATCAGGTCATAACCGCCGCGTGCGTACACCAGGAACAGCTCGGACTGCGGCGCCAGCTCGTAGCGATAGCGGATCTGCACGCCGAGATTGTTGACGGTGAACGGCACCACGTCGGAATCCGGCGGGCGCGGCGACGGCGTGGCCGCCTTGGCCTGCGCATCCGCCAGGACGTCGAGCGGCCGCAGCCGGCCGCCCGGATCGGCCAGATAGGCCTGCCGCGGCTCGGCCTCGATGCCGATCCACTGCCACTTGATGCGCAGCTCGTGGCGCGGCGCCGGGATCCAGTCCAGGCGGAAATCGAAATCCAGCCGCCGGGCGCGGTACGAGCCGAACAGGCTGCCCTCTTCCCACAGCAGCCAGTCATCCGAGTATTGCGGCAGCAGATCCAGCCGCAGTGTCAGCTTCTCGTGCGCGTACCAGGTCGTGACCATCTGCAGCCGGCCCGAGTAGTCCTGCACACCCTGCTGGAAGGCGTAGGCACCCAGCACGAATTGCCAGTTGCCGAAGCGCGGCGAAGTGAAATCGGCGTATGCATTCACGCGCGTGTCGAGTTTCACCGGACCGTTGTCGCGCGAGATCCGATCGTCGATGCCGCCGGGCACGACCCGCAATTCCTCGTACGCACGCCAAGCGTTGTGATACTGCACGTCGCGCGACAACTGGACACGCGACTGCAGGCGCTGACCTGCAGCGTTCTCGCGATAAACCAGATACAGCCGCTGCGTTTCACCCGTGATGCGCGCTTCGGCGGAAGCGGCCGCGACTCTGCGGTTGGTGTCCCATTCGGCCTGGCGCAACGAGTTGCGCTCCATGTAGCCGAGATCGTTCAGGTCGAAGCGAT
>JBDHQY010000316.1:0-3951 GCA_039807315.1 Steroidobacter sp.
CCTGGCGGCGTGTTGCTCGACCAACGACGGTTGGTCCGGCTTGCAGCGCCGGCAGGGCCGGAAACCTGCCTTGCGGGCGTCTTCCTGGGTGGCGTGAAAACTGACGTTCTCACGCCGGGCGCGGCGCGAGGCGCAGGAGGGGCGACAGTAAACGCCGGTGGTGCTGACCGAGTAGTAGAACTGACCGTCGGCGGCGCGATCGCGGCGGGCGACCGCCGCCCAGCGTGATTCGTCGGTATCGAAGACGGGTGGCATGGTGCTCATGGGATCCGGGACCGGTTGCAGCCGGCGCGGTTCGGGCCGGCGTTCGCAGGGATACATCATGACGGCTTCTCCGGGAGCGACAAGGGTGCGGCCAGGGCTTTCAAGGGGAAAGGGTGCGCCTGCCGCCGGCCGGCGGCACTCCGGTTCTTGCTTTCGAATCCGCTGCCCTATACTCGCGCCCCTGCATGAACACCCTCCTGACCGCCGCCTTCTACAAGTTCGTCGAGCTACCGGACTTCGCCGCTCTCAGGGCGCCGCTGCTTGCGCTCTGCGAGGAACGGGCGGTCAAGGGCACCATTCTGCTGGCGGCCGAGGGAGTCAACGGCACCATCGCCGGCGAGCCGGACGATGTGCGCGCCGTGCTGGCCTGGCTGCGCCGGGATCCGCGCCTGGCGAATCTGGAGCACAAGGAGTCCGGCGCGGCGCGTCAGCCGTTCTATCGCATGAAGGTGCGCCTGAAGCGCGAGATCGTGACGATGGGCGTGCCCGGCGTGAATCCGGCGCAGATGGCGGGCACCTACGTCAAGCCGCAGGACTGGAATCGGTTGCTCGACGATCCCGACGTGGTGGTGGTCGACGTGCGCAACGATTACGAAGTGGCGCTCGGCACCTTTCCCGGCGCGCTCAATCCGAAAACGCGCAGCTTCCGCGAGCTGCCGCAGTGGGTGCAGCAAGAGACCGCGCTGCGCGGCAAAGCGAAAGTGGCCATGTTCTGCACCGGTGGCATCCGCTGCGAGAAATCGACCGCGTATTTGCGTTCGCAGGGCTTCGCGGAGGTGTACCACTTGCAGGGCGGCATCCTGAAATACCTGGAGGTCATGCCGCCGCAGGAGAACCGCTGGCAGGGAGAATGCTTCGTGTTCGACGAGCGTGTGGCGGTCGGGCCGGGTCTGGCTCCGGGCCAGCACGAGCTGTGCCGCTCCTGCCGCAATCCGGTCGGCCCGGCGCAGAAAGCCTCGCCGCAGTTCGTCGCGGGGGTCAGCTGTCCCGCTTGCTACGACCTCAAGTCCGAGACCAAGAAGGCTGGCCTGCGCGAGCGTCAGCGCCAGGTCGAATTGGCCGCGCGGCGCAACCGGCCGCATATCGGTGTGCGGCTCGAGCCGCGCAAGAAATCGGAAAACGGTGCGTCGTAGGGGAGATCCGCATGTCGCTCTATGGCTTGTGGATATTCGCCGCCGTTTATTTCCTGGCCGTTGCATCGCCCGGTCCGGGCGTCGCCGCCATCATCGCCCGTTCGCTGTCGCGCGGTACTCGCGGCGCGCCGGCCTTCGTTGCCGGTTTCCTGGTCGGCGATCTGATCTGGTTCACCTTCGCGGCCACCGGGCTCGCCGCGCTGGCGCAATCCGCTTACGCCGTGTTCGTCGCCGTGAAATATGCCGGTGTGGCGTACCTGCTGTATCTCGCGTACCGCCTGTGGACCGCCGCACCGAAGGTCATGGATGAGGAAAGTGCGGAGACGCACGAGGCGCGGCAGGGGGATCGGCCTTCGCAGCTGTTTCTCGGCAGCCTGGCGCTGTCGCTGGCGAATCCGAAGACCATGATCTTTTTCCTGGCCCTGCTGCCGACGGTGGTGCGGCTGGAACAGCTGACCCTGCTCGGTTTCCTGGAGATCGTGGCGGTGATCGTCGTGGTGCTGCCGCTGGTGCTGGGTACGTACGTGGTGGCCGCGGCGCGTGCAAGCCGGTTCTTCAAGAGCCCGCGCGCCATCCGCAATCTCAACCGAGGTTCGGGGATGGCAATGGCCGGTGCAGCCGTTGCCATCGCCAGCCGCTGACGGCCTGCCCGCTACCGTTCGCGGTGCGCCGGTCGCGAGCGCTTCAGCGGGGCATGTCGGGGCAGACGTATGGTGCGGAGGCCGCGATGTAGACCTGCTCCTCGTCCCGGCCCGCCACGCCCAGGCGCAGCTCGTTCCGGCCGTGCAGCGAGACCGTCGCCTCGATCGGGATGGTGTCCTCGAGCCAGCGCAGATGATCGTCGGCGACGCCCCATTGCGAGAGCCGGAACGTCTCGAAACACGAATCCATCAACAAGGTGCCGTCGGGCAGGAACACCAGGATGGTTCCCAGCGCCGCGCCTGGCGTCGCCGATACCCAGACCCTGCCGATGAAGGCGCCGTCGGCCGGCAGCCGCGGTGCTTCGGCCTGACTCTGCGGCTGCGCTTGCGCGCCCGGCGCAGGTGAGCCACCGCAGGCGGCGAGAGCACCGAGGATGAGCGCGGACAGCGCCGTCATTGCTTTCATGCTGTTGCTCGTGACTGGCATGCAGGATGGTCGCGCAAGAGTCCCGCTTTCGAAGTGGCCGTGCAATGGGAAACTGCGAAATGTGTTCCATCTGCCGGCGTGCCAGCCAGAGCCAGCAGCAGCGGACGAAGGAACCGGCTGCGTGAGCTGACGCTGTTCGCTGCAGGTTGCGGCGCGTCCGGGACGGCGCGCATCATCCACAGCCTCGCTGCTCGAAGTACGGGAGTGTTCCGTGAAGAAGAACGCATTGGTCCTTGGTGGCGTCGTAGCCTCGATGCTGGCTTTCTGCGGTGCCTGGGCCGATGCGCCGCCCGCGGTGTCGCCGATGACGCCGGACATTCCCGCCCAGTTCGCCCGCCCGACGGCGCCGAACGATTACGACAAGCGCGACGTAATGATCCCGATGCGTGACGGCGTGAAGCTGCACACCGTCATCGTCGTGCCCAAGGGAGCAAGCCGCGCGCCGATCATCCTGACCCGCACGCCGTACAACGCTGCCAAGCGCGCCGAGCGCATTCCCAGCACGCACATGCTGTCCATCCTGCCGATGGGCGATGAGGTATTCGTGGCGCAGGGCTACATCCGGGTGTTCCAGGATGTGCGCGGCAAGTACGGCTCGGAAGGCGAGTACGTGATGACGCGGCCGCTGCGCGGGCCGCTGAATCCGACCCAAGTCGACCACTCGACCGATGCCTACGACACCATCGAATGGCTGATCCACAACGTGCCCGAGAGCAACGGCCGCGTCGGCATGATCGGCTCCTCCTACGAGGGCTTCACGGTGCTGATGGCGCTGGTCGATCCGCATCCGGCCCTGAAGGTGGCGGTGCCGATGAGCCCGATGGTGGACGGCTGGCGCGGCGACGACTGGTTCCACAACGGCGCTTTCCGCCAGACCAATTTCGACTACATGCAGGGACAGACCACGGCCAAGGGTGCCGGCGAACCGATCGCGCGCGGCGTTTACGATGATTACGAGCTGTTCCGCGACACCGGCTCGGCTGGCGATGCAGCGCGTCGTTTCGGCGTCGACACGCTGCCGTTCTTCCAGAAGCTCGCCGCGCATCCGGCCTACGACGAGTACTGGCAGGATCAGGCGCTCGACCGCATCCTGGCGGCGCAGCCGTTGCGGACGCCGACCATGTACGTCGCTTCGCTGTGGGACCAGGAAGACATGTACGGCGCGCTGGCGACGTATCGCGCCACCGAGCCCAAGGACACGGCGAACGACAAGAATTTCCTGGTGCTCGGGCCCTGGCGGCACAGCGGCGTCAACTACGAAGGCCGTGGCCTCGGTCAGTTGCAGTTCGCCGGCGATACCGCACTCGAATTTCGCCGCGACGTGATGCAGCCGTTCCTCGATCAGTACCTGCGCGACGACGGCCGCAAGGCGGACACGCCGCCGGTGTTCGTCTATGAAACCGGCACCGACGCGTGGCGGCGGCTG
>JBDHQY010000317.1:0-3934 GCA_039807315.1 Steroidobacter sp.
GCGGCAGCAGCCCGCTCGCCGGCATCGTCCATTCGGTGATGCTGGTGCTGATCATCCTGGTGCTGGCGCCGCTGGCCGTGAACGTGCCGCTGGCCGCCCTGGCCGCCATCCTGTTCGTGGTCGCCTGGAACATGAGCGAAGCACGGCATTTCATGACAATGATCGCGCGCGCCCCCAAGGCCGACGTGGTCATCCTGCTGGTGACCTTCGGCCTGACGGTGTTCGTGGATCTGGTGGTGGCGGTCAACATCGGCGTGATCCTGGCGACACTGCACTTCCTGAGGCGCATGGCCAGCAGCGTCCAGGTGCAGCAACAGTCGGCGACGGAACTGAACCAGGAACTGGCGCACCGCGGCCTGACGCTGCCGCCGGGCGTGCTGGTGTATTCGGTGGAAGGCCCGTTCTTCTTCGGCGCCGTCGAGAACTTCGAGCGCGCGCTGGCCAGCACCCACACCGATCCGCAAGTGCTCATCATCCGCCTGAAATGGGTGCCCTTCATGGACATCACCGGCCTGCAGACGCTGGAAGAGGTCATCAAGGACCTGCAGCGCCGCAAGGTGCGCGTCATGCTGACCGGCGCCAACGAGCGCGTCGAGGCCAAGCTGCGTAAGGCCGGCGTGCTGGAGCTGATCGGCTCCGACAACTATTTCAGCAACTTGCCGCCGGCACTCGAGAAGTGCCACGAGCTGCTGCGGTAGTTGTGTTCGCCGGCGCGAGCGCGCAAGTTGCAACCGTGGCTTCGCCCAAGACACAGCTCGAGCAGCTCAGCCGCAAACTCCAGCATCTGTACTCCGTGGTGCTGGCGACGGAAAAGGAGTTCCATCCACGGCTGGCCGGGCTCGATCTGCTCGACAAGCTGATCAACGATCCCGCCTGGGCCTGGCTGCGCCCGCTCTCGAACCTTGCTGCCGAGATCGATCATGTACTGGCGCAATCGCAACCGCCCACCGAATACGATCATGCAGTGGTGGCCGCGCAGCTGCGCGGACTGCTGGCCGGCGAAGGCGATCTGGCCAACGAGTCTTTTCTGAATCGCTACCGTCCGCTGCTGCAGCTGAGCCCCGAAACTCGCCAGCGCGCACGGCGAATTGCGGACATTGTTGAAGGGCGCGCCCAACGAATCCGCGAACGAGGCCGAGCGCCTGCATGCGCGTCGTCAATGGGCCATGCGTTGCAAGCACCGCGTCCGCGACAGCTGACCGTGCCGGCTACGGACCGGTTCGAACATGCCGGCAATGCCGCCGGCAAGGCAGCACGCAGGCCGCTTGCTGACTGCGGGGCAACGTTCGGTAGACTCACGGCATGAACACTCGGATCCGCCTGCTGTCGCCCGCCGATGCGGAGCAGCTCTTCACCCTGCGTCACCGGGCGCTGCTCGACTCCCCCTACGCCTTCAGCGCCAGCCCGGAAGATGACCGGATCTCGTCCGTCGCGGCCGCACGCGAGCAACTCGGCCACGGCCCCGACTCCGTAGTGCTCGGCGCGTTCGCGGAAGGGTTGATCGGCATGCTCGGCATGTACCGGTTGCCGCAGCTCAAGACCGCACACATCGTCTACATCTGGGGCGTGTTCGTAGCACCGCAATGGCGCGGCCACGGTCTCGCCAAGGGGCTGCTGGAAGCAGCCATTGCTCACGCACGGACCCTTCCAAGCGTCACCAGCATGCAGCTCTCGGTCAACGAAACGACACCGGGTGCGCAGCGGGTCTACGAGAGCGTCGGCTTCCGGGCCTGGGGCGTGGAACCGGACGCCCTGCGCTTCAACGGACGTTCGACCAGCGAGACGCGCATGAGTCTGGCTCTGAGCCCGGTTCCTTAAGCCTGCACGACTGCCGACTATCGAAGCATCAACGGCTCGATCCGGTCGCCGGCCTTCACTCCCAGCCGGATCGGCCGTGGCGGCCCTTGCGGCGGCACGGTGACTTCCACCCAGAGCTCTTCGCCGGGCTGGCGCTGCGACGGATCGGCGACGTGCTCGGGAATGAAATAGGCAAGCGGTTGCAGCAACACCCAGCAGGGCTGGCCGTTGCAGGCGCGCTTGTTGAGCCAGTGCCGACCGTTCTCGTCGGCGATGGCGCTGAGCCGACCGTCTTGCACGGCCAGTCTCACACGCAGCATATCCACCGGATCCTCGCGACCCGCAGCTTCGTGCTCGAGCACGGCGGCGAGGCGCACGTAACGGCCACGGATCGGCAGATCGGGATCGAACGGAGCGGTCAGTACCCAAACGCGCGGGTAGTTGGCGCGATCGATCAGGAACTTCGCGCCGACGCCGGCGATGAGCAGCAGCTGCACCGCACCGAGGATCAAGCCCTTGGTGAAAGCGTTCATGGGTTGCCGCCGTCGATGCGCTCGACCAGGGTGCGGCGCGTGCGCTCCAACAGCCAGCCGCCGCCGATGAACAGCACCCCCATGCCGATCAGACCCAACGAACGACCGAGCTTGTCGAACAGGCTGGAAAAATAGAACGCCGCGATGGCCAGCGCGAATCCCAGAATGCCGATGTTGACGTGCAGGCGCTGCTGATCCTGCAATCCCCAATAGACCACGCCCGCGGCACCGAGCGCGCATAGCGCATAGAACGCCAGTGCGCCGCCATCCGAGCTCCAGTCGAACTGCCCGACGATCAGCACCCACGCAATGGCCGCCGCGAACCACACCGCCTGCCGGCCACGCAGCAGGAAAATCAAAATCGACGGCAGAGCGATGGCGACGATCCACGCCGCAACGAGCCAACCGGTGGCGAGCGCCGCGGTCCCCTGCTGCAGTTCTCGCCAGAACCCCCGCTCATCCGCAGCACCCAGCAGGATGGCCGCCGGGATCAAGGCAACCGCACCCAACCGCGTGAGCACCTTGCGCCACACGGCAGTGCGCCCATTCCC
Source organism: Steroidobacter sp. (assembly GCA_039807315.1). Taxonomy (GTDB): domain Bacteria; phylum Pseudomonadota; class Gammaproteobacteria; order Steroidobacterales; family Steroidobacteraceae; genus Steroidobacter. Next base: position 2,882 of record JBDHQY010000317.1, read on the forward strand.
GGCAGCGGCGAGATAGGCCACGGCGAGCAGCGTCATGCCGCTGGCCATGACAGTGAATTCCAGGGAAAAGCGTGGCCCCTCGTTAGCGACGATCCATTCGCCGCAGAGCCAGGCCGGTGCCAGCACCGCCACCCACAGCACGTGCGGCCAGTCGCGCAGCAGATACAGACCGGCTGTCGCTCCCAGGGCCCACAGCAACAATCCGCCCGGCCAGTGTTCCGCCAGATTGAAGATCTGGCCGGTGAGAAAAATTCCCGCGCCAAACGCGGCGGTACCTACCGCATGCAGGGTAGTGGACAAGACTGGACTGCTGCGGCCGGTGAATGCACCGCCGAGATGCAGTACGGCCACCATCGCCATGACGAGCGCATAACGCGAGCCTGGAGAGATGTCATCCCAATGCGCAGCGACGAACAGCAGTACACCTGCTGCGAGCAGCAAGCCACCCAGCCCAAAGATGATGGCGGACAGGCGGCCACGCCGGGCGTGCGTTGCGTGGCCTGCTTCCCAGGCGCGAATACGCGCCGCGGCCGCTTCATCGAGCAGTCCCGCGGCCAGCCACCGATCCAGAGCATCCCGCCACTGAGCAGACATGGCGATGGATCATAGCAGCGCCGCATCGGCGTCCTCGCACACATCGCAAAATCCTCGCGACCGCCTCACAATGGCCGCTTCGCTAGCGACAGCTTTTTCCAGGAGACAGCCATTTGAGCGCCCACCTCATCGACGGCCGTGCCGCTGCCGAACGCCTGCGCCAACGCATCGCAGAGCGCACCGCCCAATTGAAGCTCCAGGGCCTGGTTCCCGGACTCGCCGTCGTGCTCGTCGGCGAGGATCCGGCCAGTCAGATCTATGTGGGCAGCAAGACCCGCCAGGCGGGCGAAGCCGGTATCCGTCATTTCGATCACCGGCTGCCGACGACGACCGGCACCGCCGAGCTGATCGCGCTGGTGCGAAGCCTCAATGCGGATCCGGCCGTGCACGGCATCCTGGTGCAGCTGCCGCTGCCTGCAAGCATCGACAGCGCGGCCGTACTCGCCACCATCGATCCGG
>JBDHQY010000318.1:0-3927 GCA_039807315.1 Steroidobacter sp.
GCCTTAGTGTGGTTCACGCGTCGCCCGCACTCCGGCGCCGCCGTGACCGCTGCGGACTGAGATCGGCGGGCATTCGTCGAGCTTGTCGCAGCTCGCGTTCCAGTGCGCCGGCGAAGTTGTCTGGCCGACAGGGCTGCGGCGTGGCCGGCGCTTGAACCGCGTCACGAATACTCGAAAAAAACCATACGCCAGCGTACTTGCCAACGTCTCGCCTTATGTTTGTAACTTTCCCCGGTCATCCTGTGTCTTGACGCCACACACCGCAATCACGCGGTGATCAGTAAGGAGACGAGGAGACTGCCATGTTCATTCCAGGATTCAGCCGAAACGTTCAACGAGCCGTTTGCATGCTGCTGTCGGTGGTCGTGGTCGCCGTGAGCTTCTCTTTCGGGCTGCAGGGCGCGCCACACGAAGCGCATCACGGTTACAGCGTGACGGTCACGCAGCTGCAGTAATGTAAGAGCAGCCTCCGGCGCCGCGTGCCGATGGCACGCCGCCGGACGGGGCCTGTCGCCGGCGTCCATGCAGACGCGGTCAATGAGGCGCGCCGCGTGGCCGTCGAAATCGCCACTTCGATGACTCAGCGAGCGATCATGGAAGAAATAGGCACGCTGTAATCCGCTCCCGCATGAATTCGGCCACCTACGGTCGATGTCGCACTCGGCTGTGACGGCGGCCGCGCGCTCCCGCTATCATCGGCACCCCCTCGAGGTGCATCGATGAAAGTAATCATTACCGGCGGTACGGGTTTTCTCGGCCTGCGACTGGCGCGGCGGATACTGGAGCGCGGCTCGTTGCCCGGACCGGACGGTCGCTCCCGAGCGGTCGACCAGATCGTGCTGTTCGACAACCAGATCCCGGCCGATCTGGCGATAACCGATTGGCGCATGGTGCCGGTGCAGGGCGATATCGCCGATCGCGCCACGCTCGAGAAGTTGGTCGATCGGCCCGACATCGCCGTGTTCCATCTCGCGTCCGTCGTCAGTGCCGGCGCGGAGCAGGATTTCGACCTGGCGATGCGCGTCAACCTGGACGGGCATCGCAATATGCTCGAAGTGCTGCGAGCGGTGGGCTCGTGTCCTCGCTACGTCTTCACCAGCTCACTCGCAGTCTACGGCGGAGAAGATGCGCGCGGTGAGGTCAACGACCGTACGCATCAATCCCCGCAGACCACCTACGGCATCACCAAGGCCATCGGTGAGCTGCTGGTCAACGACTATACGCGCAAGGGATTCATCGACGGCCGCAGTGCGCGGCTGGGCATGGTCATCGTGCGTCCGGGCAAGGCCAACAAGGCGGCATCGAGCTTCGCCAGCGCGGTGTTGCGCGAGCCGCTGAGCGGCATCGACTACGTGCTGCCCGTGCCAACAGCCACCAAGGTGGCCGTAGCCGGTTATCGCAGCGTGGTCGACGGCCTGCTGGCCCTGCACGATCTCGATGGCGCGCGGCTCGGGCACGATCGGGCCTTGAACCTGCCGACGCTGTCAGTCTCGGTGGCGGAGATGATCGCCAGCCTGCAGCGCGTGACGAAGGACCGGAAGCTGGGTGCGATCCGGGTCGAGCCCGACGAGTTCACGCTGGCCGTGGTGTCCGGCTGGCCCCCGTCGATGGCATCACAGCGCGCCGCGGCGTTGGGTTTGCCGCGGGACGAGGGCATCGACGTCATCGTGCGCGATTACATTCGGGACTATCTGAGCTGATTGCGGCGTCGATCCCGTCGTGGCGTAGAGGAGTCGTCGATGAACAAAGTGGCTGTGATCACTGGCGCCGGCAGCGGCATCGGCCGCAACGCGGCTGTGACCCTGGCGCAGCGCGGTTTCAGCGTCGTGCTTGCCGGCCGCACACTGGAGTCGCTGAATGAGACCGCGCGCCTGGTGCCGCAGGCGAAGAGCTTGGTCGCGGTCACCGATGTGACCAGCCCGGCATCGGTGAGCCGCCTGTTCGAGCAGACCGTCGCTGCCTTCGGTCGGGTCGATCTCCTGTTCAACAATGCCGGGACCGCGGCGCCGCCGGTGCCGTTCGAGCAGATTTCTCCCGAGCAATGGAACACCGTCGTCGCCGTCAACCTGACCGGGGCCTTCCTGGTCGCGCAGGCGGCTTATCGGGTGATGAAGGAGCAGCAGCCGCAGGGCGGACGCATCATCAATAACGGCTCGATCTCCGCGCATGTGCCACGTCCCAACTCGGCGCCATACACGGCGACCAAGCACGCCATCACCGGGCTTACCCGCTCGCTGTCGCTCGACGGGCGCAAGCACAACATCGCCTGCGGCCAGATAGACATCGGCAATGCCGAGACCGAGCTGCTGAGCGCCATCGCCAAGGGAGTGCCGCAGGCGAACGGTTCGACTCTGGCGGAGCCGACCATGGACGTGGCTCATGTCGGCGAGGCGGTGGCCTACATGGCTTCGCTGCCGCTGAGCGCCAACGTGCAGTTCATGACCGTCATGGCGACGGCCATGCCATATATCGGCCGAGGATGAGAGCGACAACGGCGAGGGCAGGCAGGACGGCCGCGAGCACCGCGACCGCTTTGGGGTAATACGTCAGCAGCAGTACGCAAGCGACCGCGCTGGCGATCAACATTCCGAACCATTCCACGGTTCCCATCGGCCAGCCGCTGCCTGCAGCAGTGAGAATCAACGACGCGACGAGCAGGCAGCATCCTGCGCAACGCAGGGTGAGGCGCGATCTGCCGGCCAGCTCGCGCTGGAATACATCGCGTGCATGCCGATTCATCGCGAGGCTGAACGCCGCAAGTCCGGCATAGGCGAGTGCGAAAGCGACGAAGGACATCAGCTGTGTTCTTCGAGCATGGGTGTAGCCCCGGGGCGTGCGTTGTCTCTTGCTTCCTGATGCTCCGGGCGCTGGCGCGAAGTATTCCAGGCGGCAATGGCCAGCAGTGCCGCGATGCCGAGCATGCTCAGATCGAAGCCCGCGTAGATCGACGGACCTCCAGTCAGCGTGTTTCCCAGGTGGGCTGGCGTAGTCAACCCGTTTACCAGCGGCAGCAGCGCGAACAGCAACGCAGCCACAAAGAAATGACGAGACCATGCCGCGCGCGCGTTCTGTAACAGAGCGGAGAAATACGTCAGCCCCCAGGCCGCAAAAAAACAGCGGATCTCCCAGGAGGACCGTTCGGCGAAAGTGACTGGCAGCAGGCGATTGGCCCAGAAGTAAATCGCCACGGCGATGGGCAGGCCAGTGATGGTGCCGTTGTTGAGCAGCTCCACGACGCGCTGACCCAGGGAAGTGCGTTCGCCTACCGCTCCCTGCGGTGAGCGCTTGATCGACCAGAGCACCAGGCCGGTAGCGACCATGATCGTGCCGAGTACACCGCAGAGCGCGAACAGCCAACGCAGTGAGATCGGTGCGAAGCGCGCCATGTGCAAGCCATACAGCACACCGTGTACCTGCATGGCACCGGATTCTTCGCCCCACACGGAAAGCATTTCGCCACTGACGCCGTCGAAGATGATGAACTGGCCGGTGTGCGTGAGCTTACCGCGAGCGCTGCGTTGCATCTGGATGCGCGCCCCGGCGTCGCCGGGATACTCGATGACGATGCTGGCCGGTGCCGTGCCATTCCATTGGCGTTCGGCCTGCTGCAACAAGGGCTCGATGGCAGTCAGCGGGGCGATCTTGCCGCTGAGTTTGGCGTGCGGCGGGTTGGGGAACGCCTCGATCAGGAAGCCACCGGGATCGTGGCGATACGCGGTTTCGACCGCCGCCGGCATGTAGATGAACATCATTGTGATCAGGCCGGTGTACGTGATCAGCAAGTGGTAGGGCAGCGCCAGTACGCCGACCGCGTGATGCGCATCCAGCCACGAGCGCTGACCCTTGGCGGGGCGGAACGTGAAGAAATTCCGGAATAGCTGCTTGTGCGCGATTACGCCGCTGAGAATGGCGATCAGCATGGCCATG
>JBDHQY010000319.1:0-3905 GCA_039807315.1 Steroidobacter sp.
GCTCGATGCGAGGTCGTTCGCGCCGTTCCGAGCCGACCATCGCATGGCTGCAGACCACACGGACAGGCCGGGCGGCCGGATCTTCGGGCTCAGTGCCGGCCGGTGGCCGCTACCGGCTTCTTGCCGTAGTAGTTCGGATAATCCGCGCTCAGTCCCTTGAAGCGCCGATGCAGCCACAGGTACTGCTCCGGTATGCGCCGGATCTGCGCTTCGAGGACTTCGTTGAAGCGCAGCGCGTCCGCGACCGGATCGTCGCTGGGAAAGTTCTCCAGGGCGGGCTGGATCACCATGCGATAGCCGCTGCCGTCCGCCAGCCGTTCGGGGAAATAGGGCAGCACGGCGGCGCCCGTCATTCGCGCCAGGCGCGATGTGGCGGTGTTCGTGGCCGCTGGGATGCCGAAGAACGGCACCATCTGGGCGCCTTTCTTGCGATAGCTCTGATCCGGCGCATACCACACCGCTTCATTGCTCTTCAGCGCCGTGACCAGTGTGCGCACATCGTCACGTTGAATGGCGCGCCTGGTGCGTCTGCCGCGCTGGCTCGCCAGGAAGTGCTCGAGCACCGCGTTTTCAGTCGGGCGATACATGATGTTGAGCGGCATGCGTTCGCACAGCACCCGGCCGCTCATTTCCAGCGGCGTGAAATGCGCGCTCAGCAGAATGGCGCCCCGGCCCTTCTGCAGCGCCGCTTGCAGGTGTTCTTCGCCCTCCAGGCGCGCGAGCTTGTCGATACGCCGCTGCGGGCTCCACCAGCTGAGCGCGGTTTCGAACATTCCGATGCCGACGCTGCGGAAATGCCCGCGCAGGATACGCTTGCGCTCCTCGGCGCTTTTCTCCGGGAAGCACAGGTCAAGATTGCGCTGCGCGATGCGCACGAACGGGATCGGCAGCAGCAACAGCAGATCGCCGATCCGGCGGCCGATCCACAGCAGCAGCGGGTAGGGCAGCGGCTCGAACAGCCGCAGCATGCCCAGCGCCAGCCAGGTGGGCCAGTACCTGGGATTGAGCAATGCCAGGCGCTTCATGCCCGGTACGGATCCAGGTCGGCGCGCTTGAAGCGCTTGTAGGCCCACAGGTATTGCTCCGGGCAGCGCCGCACCTGGGCTTCGATCAGCTGATGGAAGCGCTGCATGTCGGCCACGGCGTCGTCGGTCGGAAAGTTGTCGAGGGGCGGCAGGATGTGCATGACGTAACCGCTGTTGTCGGCGCGGCGTTGCGGGAAATAGGGCAGTACCCGGGCGCGCGAGATTCTAGCAAGCCGCGAGGTGGCCACGTTGGAGGCGGCCGGATGACCGAAGAACGGCACCAGCTCGCTGTTCTTGTCGAGGAAGCGCTGGTCGGGGGCGTACCAGACCGGCAGCCCCCGTTTCAGATTCTGCAGCAGGTCGCGAATCTGATCCGAAGCAATCGCCTGCACCGTATGCCGTGCGCGCCCGCGTCGCGACAGTTCCGCGAGCAGTGCATTCTCCGGTTTGAGATACATGATGCTGGTGGGGCCTCGCAGCGTCAGGGCGCGCGCCCCCATTTCCAGCGTGGTGAAGTGCGCACTCAGCAACAGCGCGCCGTGCCGTTGCGTCAGCGCCGCTTCCAGATGCTCCAGCCCTTCGAAAGTCACGAAGCGCTCGAGTCGCGAATCGGGTGCCCACCAGACCATCCCGGTCTCGAAGAAGGCGCAGCCGAGCGATTCGAAATGCCGGTGCACCAGCTTGCGACGCTGCGCGGAGTCGAGCTCCGGCAGGCACAGGCCGATATTGATCGCCGCGATACGCCGGTCGCGGCGGGCGAACAGGTAGCCGATCCTGCCGATGAGGCGGCCCAGCAGCATCTGCGCGCGCAACGGCAGGAGATTCACCAATCGCACGAAACCTATGCCGAGCCAGATGCCCCAATAGCGCGGCCCGAGGAAGCGGTACAGAGGTACTTCCTCCGGTCCGCGTGCGCGGCGGTGGTCTGCCGCGTCATCGACCGGTGTGCTGCTCATAGCCGTCTTCTGTGGGGCGTGTGCATGAGTCGTCGGAATGGTAGCCCAGTTAGCCCGGAAACGAACACGGCTGCAGACGCTGCCCTTGCCGGTGCTGCGCGATCTCTTCGCAGCAAGCCCTACCGTGCCGGACGCGCGGACGGTAGGCTGTCGGCCTTCATGCTGCGCTTGATCTACAACCTGCTCATCGGCATCGCCGCGCCGCTGGCATTCATATGGACTGCGTGGCGTGGCATCAGAGATCCGCTGTATCGCGACCGCCTCTCCGAACGCTTCGGTTACACGCATCTGCGGCTCGACGGTGCCATCTGGGTTCATGCCGTGTCCGTCGGTGAAGTGCAGGCGGCGGCGGCGCTGGTTCGTACGCTGCGACAACGCTATCCGGATCGGCCGCTGCTCATGACTACCGCGACGCCCACGGGCGCGCAGCGTGTGCAGGCGCTGTTCGGCGCTGCGGTCCAGCACTCCTATCTGCCGTACGACCTGCCGGGAGCGGTGCGCCGCTTTCTCGATCGCGTGCGGCCGGTCGTCGCGGTCGTGATGGAGACCGAGGTCTGGCCCAATCTCTATCGCGAATGCGGCCGGCGCCGGCTGCCGATCGTGCTGGCCAGCGCGCGGCTTTCGGAAAAGTCGGTGCGGCGCGTGCGCCGGATCTCCGGCCTGTTTCGCGACGCCTTGAGTCGGGACATCGTGATCGCGGCGCAGACGCAGGCCGATGCGGACCGGTTTCTGGCCGTGGGTGCCAATCGCGCCGGTACGCACGTCACCGGCAGCGTCAAGTTCGATCTGGAGATTCCGGAAGAGGCGCGCCTCAAGGGCCAGGCGCTGCGCGCGTCGCAATTCGCTGGCCGGTTCGTATGGGTGGCCGGCAGTACGCACGACGTCGAGGAGGATCTGGTGCTGCAGGCTCACCGCAGTATCCAGCAGGCGCGTCCCGACGCCTTGCTGGTCCTGGTCCCGCGGCATCCGAATCGTTTCGACCGGGTCAGGCAGTGGCTTGCGTCGCAGGAGCTGCCTTATGCAACGCGCTCGCGCGGCGAGCCCGTGACAGCGGATACGAGTGTCCTGCTGGTGGACACCTTGGGCGAACTGCTGATGTTCTACGCCGCGTGCGACGTGGCCTTCGTCGGGGGCAGTCTGGTGCCGATCGGTGGGCACAATCTCCTGGAGCCAGCTGCGCTCGAACGTCCGGTGCTGACCGGGCCGAACAACTTCAACGCGCCGGATATCGCGCGGCTGCTGTTCGAAAGCGGTGCCGCGCTGGAAGTGCAGTCAGGGGAGATACTGACGGTGACACTGCGCGAGCTGACGTCAGATCCGGAACGGCGCTATCGCATGGGGAGCGCCGCGCGCGCCATCGTTGAAGCGAATCGCGGCGCGCTGGCACGGGTGATGATACTGATCGAGCCCTTGTTGCAGAGGGCGGACTAAACCTCAGCTCCGCGGTGTGATCTCGCACTACGTCGTTCCCGCGAAAGCGGGAACTCATGTGGGTGCCCGTCTATGCGGGCATGGCGATATGCAGGGACGCTGTCGATTCCTTCGTTATGGGACTACCAGCGCGGTTCAGCGCGTGATGTTGCGTTCCTTCAGATAGCCGTTGATCTCGGCGAGGTCCTCTCTTTTCAGCGTGCCGGTGGCGAGCTGCAGCTGCAGAATGTTGAGAAGGTAGTCATAGCGGCTGCGCGAATAGTTCGTCTGGGCCTCGAACAGGCGCCGCCGCGCATCCAATACGTCCACGGTGGTGCGCGTGCCGACTTCGAAGCCGGCTTCGGTGGCCTGCAGTGCCGTCTTGCCGGATTCCAGTGCCTGCTTGAGCGCCTTGACTCGGGATATCTCGCTCAGCACACCCAGGTACGCATCCCGGGCGGCGCGTTCGGTTTCACGATTGGCACGCTCCAGCCGCTCGCGCGCGGCGCGGTGC
>JBDHQY010000320.1:0-3879 GCA_039807315.1 Steroidobacter sp.
GCCGACACCTTCATTCCGGTCGTGCAGCAGCGCGGCGCCGCCATCATCAAGGCGCGCGGTGCTTCCTCGGCCGCCTCGGCCGCCTCGGCCGCCATCGATCACGTGCGCGACTGGGTCAACGGCACCGCCGATGGCGACTGGGTCAGCATGGCCGTGCCGTCGGACGGCAGCTACGGCATTCCGGCAGGCGTGATCTACGGCTACCCGGTGACCTGCAAGAACGGCGATTACCAGATCGTGCAGGGCCTCTCGATCAACGACTTCAGCCGCCAGCGCATGGACGCCACGCACAAGGAGCTGCTGGAAGAGCGCGACGGCGTGAAGGACCTGATCTGATCGACGCACCGGTTCCGCACGGCGGGAACCAACAGACTGAAACAGTCTGCGTTCCATAACCGGGCCACGGAGGGCCCGGTGGAAACGACTCGTGTGAGCCGCATGACCAGTCCGACACGAATGTTGCGTAGCCTGCCGGCGATCGCGCTGTTGTGGCTCCCCGCCTGCAGCCACGATATCCCGGCTGGCGGCGAGACCCGCACCGCGGCGGCACCGGCTACACTGCCGCTGCAGCGTGGCTTCTATGTAGCGAGCGACACCGCCTGCGGTGCGGCCTCCAACGCGACGCTGTTGCTGTTTCGCGGCGACGGCTTCAACGGCTCGCGCGACGGCTGCGATTTCAGCGCCATCGAACAGACCGGTCCGCAGAATTATCGCGTAACCGAACACTGCGCCGACTTCCAGGACGGCCCGGACAACGCCACTACCCAGGTCGTGGACTACCAGCTGACCGGCAACACCCGCTTCACCTCGAAAAGCAAAGATGGCTGGGAGCGCGACTTCCGTTACTGCGAGCAATCGAGCCTGCCCGAGGACTGGCGCGACAATGACATCAGCGACCTGATCGGCCCGGCCGGCAGTAAGCGCTGAGCGAATCGAAAAAAGTCTGGACTGGCACGAGGAGCCGTCAGCAGAATCAGCAGGCGAGACCTTGGAAACTCGCCGGGCAGGCGCGGACTCCCTGACCGAGCGCAGAGTCCAGCGTCGGCAGGTCACTACAAGAAAATGCCCCGGCGCTTGCGCCAGGAGTACGAACATGAATCGCATCGTCGCTGTGGTAGCGGCCGTCTGCGGCCTGTGGGTGCTGTTGGCCGGCCCGCGCTCGTTCGGGGAAATGCTGGTCAAGTTTGCGTTGGCCGCGTTGCTGCTGGTGTTCGCCTACCGGAGATTTCTCGCGCCGCCGGGCAAGACGGCGGAGTACGTCAAGCAGGAGCAGGGCGCCGCTCTTCGCTTCGATGTGAAACCGGCGACACTGCCCATCAGTTCGTTCATGGCCGCCTTCGCCGTGGCTTGCGCCTGGGGGACCGTGGGCAGCGGTGTTGCCTACCTGTGGGTCATGGGCCTGCTGTTCGTCGCCGGCGCCGCATTGCTGCTGTTGTCAGACCCTCGGGGCGGCAACGCCGGTCGGCCCCGCAGCTTCAGCGTCAATCCGCAAGGAGTCGAAATCGACGGTCGCCTGCTGCGCAAGGAAGATATCCATCACCTGTGCATCAAGAACAAGCTCGCGGGCGATGTCGAGATCATATACGACGCCAGCCGCGGAATATCGACCGGTACGCTGGTGGGAATGGCTCATCGCCGCAAGCTGGCGGAAGTCGCTTATCGCATCGAGATCGAGAGCGGCGGCAAAGCGCATGTCCTGGCGGCCGGTCTGGACGAGGTCACTGCCCGCGGCATCGTTGCGGAAGTCGGCAAGGCCCTGAATCTGGGTACCTGAGCAAGCGGCTACGACCCCACCCGGGTCGCGTCGGAAAGCTCGCGCAAAGGCACGCCGTCGACACGGCATCCGAATCACTCGCGAAGACTCCGTGCGGTCCATGCCGGCCGCCCCGACTTGCTGCGCCTGGCGTCGCGAGCTACTGTCCCGACTGAAATCGCACGACTTTCAAGCTCTTGAGAATGGTCCGAGATTCCGCCCAGGACTCGCCTCAAGCTGCCCGCCAAGCTGCGCCGCGGCGCCCTTAAGGAAAGGTCTTCTGCATGATCGGCATTTTCTGGTTTCTGCTGTTCGCCCTGGGCGGCCTGACGCTCGCTTACCAGCGTGTCTCGCTGCGCACCGCGACCTTCTCCTACGCGGCGGCACTGCTGCTCTACACCTGGTTCGGCACGGCCGGCCTCGCCTGGCTCATCGCGCTGTGGGTGATCCTGGTCGTTCTGGTGCTGCTCAATATCGACGCCTTCCGCATCCGCCTCATCAGCCGGCCGTTCCTGCGCACCTACCGGCGCATGCTGCCTTCCATGTCGCAGACGGAGAAGGACGCGCTCGAAGCCGGCACGGTGTGGTGGGACGGCGAGCTGTTCACCGGCGGCCCGGACTGGGAGAAGCTCATGTCCGCCGCGCCGCCGCGATTGTCGGCGGAGGAGCAGGCGTTCCTCGATGGCCCTTGCGAAGAGCTGTGCCGCATGGCCGACGACTGGGACATCACGCACCGCCGCGCCGATCTGCCGCCGCAGGTGTGGGAGTACATCAAGGCCAAGGGCTTCTTCGCGATGATCATCCCGAAGAAGTACGGTGGCCTGGAGTTCTCCGCGTACGCGCATTCGTGCGTGCTGGTGAAGCTGTCGAGCCGTTCCGGCGTGCTCGCTTCGACGGTGGCCGTACCCAATTCGCTCGGACCCGCCGAACTGCTGCTGCATTACGGCACCGACGAGCAGCGCGATCACTATCTGCCGCGGCTGGCGCGCGGCGACGAGATCCCATGCTTCGCGTTGACCGGGCCACGAGCCGGTTCCGACGCCAGCTCCATTCCGGATACGGGCGTGGTCTGCAAGGGCATGTACGAAGGCCGCGAGATCATCGGCCTGCGACTCAACTTCTCCAAGCGCTACATCACGCTCGCGCCGATCGCCACCGTCATCGGCCTGGCGTTCAAGCTGTTCGATCCGGAGCGACTGCTGGGCGGGGATCGAACCGACTATGGAATCACCTGCGCGCTGATTCCGCGCAACACACCGGGCGTGACCATCGGGCGCCGCCATTTCCCGCTCAACAATCCGTTCCAGAACGGGCCGATCCAGGGCAAGGACGTGTTCGTGCCGCTCGACTTCCTGATCGGCGGCGTGAAGATGGCCGGCCAGGGCTGGCGCATGCTGGTCGAACAGCTGTCGGTCGGCCGCTGCATTTCGCTGCCGTCGAGCGCCACCGGCGCAGCCAAAGCCGCGGTATTCGCATCGGGCGCCTACGCGCGCATCCGCCGCCAGTTCAATACGTCGGTCGGCAACTTCGAGGGCGTCTCCGAGGTGCTGGCGCGCATGACCGGTCACGCCTACATCATGGATGCGGCGCGCTCGGTGACCGCCGGCGCCATCGATGGCGGTGAAAAACCGTCCGTGCCCGCCGCCATGCTCAAACATCATCTGACCGAGCTGGCGCGCACCGTGGCCAACGACGCCATGGACGTGCACGGCGGCAAGGGCATCTGCCTGGGACCGAGGAATTATCTGGGACGCGGCTATGAAATGGTGCCGGTGGCCATCACCGTGGAAGGCGCCAACATCCTGACCCGCAGTCTCATCATCTTCGGCCAGGGCGCGATCCGCTGCCATCCATTCGTGCTGCGCGAGATGAACGCGGCGCGCGACAAGGACAAGAAGAACGGCGTGCGGGAATTCGACGCCGCCTTGTTCGGCCATATCGGTTTCAGCATCAGCAATGCGGTGCGCTCGCTGGTGATGGCATTGACGCTGGCCCGCTTCTCGCGCGTGCCCGAGTCCGGCGCCACCGAGCGCTACTTCCAGCACATCAACCGTTTCAGCGCCTCGTTCGCCTTCGCCACCGACGTGGCCATGCTGTCGCTGGGCGGCTATCTGAAAAAGAAGGAA
>JBDHQY010000321.1:0-3878 GCA_039807315.1 Steroidobacter sp.
AACAAGCTGTCTACCGACGAGGTAGCGGTCAAGGTCATCTCCAGCGGCGTCGGCGGCATCACCGAGTCCGACGTGACGCTGGCGCAGACCTCCAATGCCCGCATCATCGGCTTCAACGTGCGCGCCGACAGCTCGGCCCGCACCATGATCAAGGAAACCGGCATCGACGTGCGCTACTACAGCGTCATCTACGAGGCCATCGACGACGTGCGTCAGGCGTTGTCGGGCATGCTGGCGCCGGAGGTCAAGGAGCAGATCGTGGGCCTGGCCGAAGTGCGCGACGTGTTCCGTTCGAGCAAGATGGGCACGGTGGCGGGCTGCATCGTGGTGGACGGCTACGTCCGCCGCAACAACCCGATCCGCGTACTGCGCAACAACGTGGTCATCTTCGAAGGCGCGCTGGAATCGCTGCGCCGCTTCAAGGACGACGTCAACGAAGTGCGCGCCGGTACCGAGTGCGGCATTGCCGTGCAGAACTACAACGACGTGCAGGTGGGCGACCAGATCGAGTGCTTCTCCCGCATCGAGGTGGCGCGCTCGATCTGAGCGCGTCAAGTATGAAGCTCGGGATCGGGCGGCGGAGCGAAGCAGTGCGTCGCTGGAAGCAGCGCCGAACCCTGCTCGCTTCGCCACCTACGGCGGCGGGAGCACATCCTTGTGCTCCCGGTGGTTCAGCCGGTAATAACTGGTAGCACGATTCATGGCGACCCGTTCGAAATCCAGCAAGGCGTTTCCGCGCAGTCGGCGGGTCGCGCAGCAGATCCAGCGTGCCTTGAGCGAGCTGATCCGCCGCGAGATCCGCGACCCGCGGCTGGGCATGGTGACGCTGACCGAAGTGCAGGTCTCCAGCGATCTGAGCTATGCGACGGTCTACTACTCCGTGCTGAACGCAAAGCCGGAAGAGGCGCAGGCGGTGCTCGAATCGGCCGCCGAGATCCTGCGCGGTCCGCTCGGGCGCGCGCTCGGCTTGCGCCATGCTCCGGAGCTGCGGTTCGTGGTAGATGAGCTGATCGAGAGCGGCGCGCGCCTGTCGGCGCTGATCAATCAGGCGGTCCAGGAAGATGCCGCCCGGCATGTCGATGCCCAGGATGAGAATCCGGACCACGACACGGAGCCATCCTCCGGCAGCGGTCGCGATCCCGCGCGTTGAGCATGTCCAAAGCGCGGCGCTTTCACCGCGATGTCGACGGCATCCTGCTGCTCGACAAGCCGTTGGGCCTGTCCTCCAACGCCGCATTGCAGCAGGCGAGAGTGCTGTACGCCGCCAAGAAGGCCGGTCATGCCGGCAGTCTCGATCCGCTGGCGTCGGGGTTGCTGCCGATCTGTTTCGGGCAGGCCACCAAGGTCTGCGGCCGGCTGCTCAATGCCGGCAAAACCTACCAGGTGGATGTCCAGCTGGGGGCACGCACCGAATCGCTCGACGGCGAAACCGAGGTGATCGAACGGGCGCCGGTTCCGGCCCTGGACGATGCGCAAGTCGATGCCGTACTGGCCGGCTTCCTCGGCCCGCAGGAGCAGGTGCCGCCCATGCACTCGGCGCTGAAGCACCAAGGACAGCGCCTGTACGAGCTGGCGCGGCGCGGTGAATCCATCGAGCGAGCGCCGCGGCAGATCTTCATTCATCGCATCGAGCGGCTGCGCCTGGAACCGCAGCGGCTGGAATTCATCGTGCGCTGCTCCAAGGGCACCTACATCCGCTCACTGGCTGCGGACATCGCGCAGCGGCTCGGGACGCTGGGATTCCTGGTCGGCCTGCGGCGCTTGTCGATCGACTCTTTCGAGGCCCACCCCATGTACACCCTGGAGCAGCTCGAGGCGGCAGCCCGCCAGCCGGGCACGCAGGGGCTGGATGCGCTGCTGCTGGCGGCCGATGTGGCGTTCATGGACCTCGCCGCCGTCCATCTCGACGCCGCAGCGGAGCGGAGCCTGCTGCTGGGGCAGTCGGTCGATACCGCCACGCCGCCGCTCGCTGTGGGGTCGCTGCGGGCCTACGGGCCGACCGGCCGTTTCCTGGGCCTGGTGGAGGCGGGTTCTGCTGGCCGGGTGCGCCCGGTGCGGTTGTTCGTCGGCGGCAGCGACTGAAGAAACCCCCGGGGCCGCATGCAAAGGGTGCACGTAGGCCCAGGATTTCAGGGCGCTTTGCTTGAGATCGTCGGGGGCCAGCGAGTACAATACGCGGCTCTTAAACGGCCCTCCAATCGAAATTCAAGTCATTAGGATCGAGCAAGATGTCACTGTCGAGCGAGCAGAAAAGCGGAATCGTCGAGCAATATCGGCGCAATGCGAACGACACGGGTTCACCGGAAGTGCAGATTGCGCTGCTGTCGGCGCGCATCAACGAGCTCGGCGGCCACTTCGTCGCTCACAAGCGCGATCACGCCTCGCGCCGCGGCCTGCTGAAGATGGTCAACCAGCGCCGCAAGCTCCTCGACTACCTGAAGAACAACACGCCAGAGCGTTATCAGGCCATCGTCGCCAGCCTCGGCCTGCGGCGCTGACCGCGGACCTGCGGATGACGCCTGCCTTGCGCGTTCGTCCGGTCCACCATCACTCGTCCTAAATCAATTCCGCCAGCCGGTAGGAAGTATCGTGAGCGCAATCAAGAAAACTTTTGCTTTTGGTCAGCACCAGGTCACCCTGGAAACCGGTGAGCTGGCGCGCCAGTCCGACGGCGCCGTCCTGGTTTCGATGGGCGAGACCGTCGTGCTGGTCACGGCCGTTGCGCGCAAGCAGGCGGATCCCAAGAAGGATTTCTTTCCGCTGACCGTCAACTACGTCGAGAAGACCTACGCCGCGGGCCGCATCCCCGGCGGGTTCTTCAAGCGTGAAGGCCGCCCTTCGGAAAAGGAGACGCTGACCTCGCGCCTGATCGACCGGCCGATCCGGCCGCTGTTCCCGGAAGGCTTCCTCAACGAGGTGCAGGTGGTGGCCACCGTGGTGTCGGTGAACCCGGATATCGATCCGGACATCCCCGCCATGATCGGCGCCTCCGCTGCGCTCGCCCTGTCGGGTGTGCCGTTCCAGGGACCGATCGGCGCCGCGCGCGTCGGCTACATCGACGGCCAGTACGTGCTGAACCCGACCAACACCCAGCTCAAGACCTCCAAGCTCGACTTGGTGGTCGCCGGCACCGCCGCAGCGGTGCTGATGGTGGAATCCGAAGCCGACAACCTGCCCGAGGACGTGATGCTCGGCGCGGTGGTCTTCGGCCACCAGCAGCAGCAGGCGGCCATCAAGGTCATCAACGAGCTCAAGGCGGAAGCGGGCAAGCCCGCCTGGGACTGGCAGCCGGCACCGACGAATGCCGTGCTGGAAGCGGCGGTGGCCGCCAATGCCGAAGCCGGCCTGTCCGACGCGTACAAGGTGACGGTGAAGCAGGAGCGCCAGGCGCGCGTCAGTGAAGTGAAGCAGGCTGCCGTTGCGGCGCTTGCTGCCGGCGAAACCCCGGCTTACACGCCGGAAGAAGTGTCCAAGGAACTGGCGAATCTCGAATACCGCATCGTGCGCAACCGCGTGATCGCGGGCGAGCCGCGCATCGACGGCCGTGACATGAAGACGGTCCGCCCGATCTCGATCCGCACCGGTGCTCTGCCGCGCACCCACGGCTCGGCGCTGTTCACCCGCGGCGAGACGCAGGCGCTGGTCGTGACCACGCTGGGCACGGGCCGCGACGCGCAGATAATCGACGCACTGGCCGGTGAGCGCAAAGAGCCGTTCATGCTCCACTACAATTTCCCGCCCTTCAGCGTCGGCGAGACCGGCATGATGGGTTCGCCGAAGCGCCGCGAGATCGGCCACGGCAACCTGGCTCGCCGCGGCATCTCGGCCGTGATGCCGGACATGACCACCTTCCCGTACGTGATCCGCGTGGTCTCGGA
>JBDHQY010000322.1:0-3874 GCA_039807315.1 Steroidobacter sp.
GCCACCGTGATCGGGCCCTTCGTCGGCGGCTTCTTCACCGACCACGGCACGGTCACGCTGCTGGGCTACGAGGTGGCCGGCTGGCGCTGGGTGTTCTACGTCAATCTGCCGCTGGGCCTGACCGCGCTGTTCATGATCGTCTACCGGATGCCCAAGCTGCCGCACTACGGCAGCGGCTCCATCGATTACCTGGGCGCCGCGCTGCTGGTGCTGTGCGTTACGCCGCTGTTGCTGGCGTTGTCGCTGGGCGGCACTTCCTATTCCTGGGATTCGTCGCTCATCCTCGGCATGTTCGCGCTGGCCGCGCTGTCGTTCGTGATCTTTCTGTGGTCCGAGCGCCGCACGCCGCACGCGATCCTGCCGTTGCGCCTGTTCGGCATCAAGACCTTCCGCGTCTCGGTGCTGGCCTCGTTCGTGGTCAACATGGCGTTCCTCGGGGTGATCATGTTCATGCCGCTGTACATGCAGGTGGTACAGGGAATCAACGCCACCCAGAGCGGTGTCGGGCTGCTGTGGATGACGGCGGGCGTGATCGTCAGCAGCACGCTGAGCGGCCGGCTGGTGTCGCGCACCGGGCGTTACAAAATCTTCATGGTCGGGGGCGGCATCCTGCTGGTCATCGGCGTGCTGGCGTTGACCGGCGTCGGGCCGCATACCTCGAGCGGCGATCTGGCCTGGCGCCTGGCCATCACCGGCATCGGGCTGGGGCCGGCGCAGAATCTGTTCAGCCTGGTGATCCAGAATTCGGTGCCGCTGGCGGAGCTGGGCACGGCCACCAGCATGAGCCAGTTCAGCCGCCAGATCGGCGCCACGGTCGGAGTGGCGATCTTCGGCACCTTCCTGACACACAGCCTGACGGCGGAACTGCCCAAGCATGTGCCGCTGCTGCCGGGAGCGGCCGAGCAGAGTCTCGATCTCGGCTACGTGCAGAGCCAGGCGATGGACGTCGGCCGCATTCGCGCGGACGTGCAGCAGGCGCTGGATGCACGCTACCAGGTGGTCGAGCGCGCCTATCGGGATGATCCGGCGGCCGTCGCCGACATTCTCGGCGATGCGCGGATTCCGGAAGAAATGAAGACAGCGCTGCGCGATGGCGGTGTGCGGGCACGAGTACATCGCGAATTGACGCAGCAGGCGAACGAAGTCGAAGCCGCCTTGCGCAAAGGCGAAGCCGGACGCGAACAGCTGCTGCAGGATGACACGCTGTCTGCCGCTCTCAAACAGCAGCTCGCGAACGTTCCCGAGCGGGCGCTGCGCGATGCGGAACTGACCGCCGGCGTCGCACGCCTGTTCCGGGATTCGATCCTGGCGCAGGAGGACTCTCGGGTGACCGCGGCAACGGAGCAGTCGTTGCAGTCGGTTCGTAGTGCCATGACCGAGTATGCCGCCCAGCTCGTGAGTCAGACCCACAGCGGCATGCGGGTCGCCTTCGCCGACTCCATCGCGCAGATGCTGAGCCGCGCGCTGTGGATCGTCGTGCTCGGTGTAATCATCATCATGTTCATTCCGGAGCTGCCGCTGCGCTCGCATCAGCCGGCGGGCAAGGAGACGGCGACTGAATCGTAGGACGAAAGCAGCGATGCAGGAGAGCAGCTTCGTTCGGCGATGTTGCGGCAGCCGGGTGGTGCTGTGGCGCTCGGCCAGCGCGCTTTCAAGAAGGCCTGGTGCGACAGTTCGAAAAATCGGCCGACGCTGCTGTCAGCTATACAGCAGAAACTCCGACCGCTGGGCGGTCCACGCTTCCTCATCCGGCCTCGTCAGCGCATCGAGATCCGCTGCGGTGGCGGCGCTGTCGTCGACCCAGCGTCGCAGCAGTTCGCTGCCGTTGATGATGTCGATCGCCAGCCGGTCCTTCTCGTACTCATAGGGGAAGTCGCGCCACAGCTGGTAGTCGGGCCGCAGCCGGCGCAGCGCCTTGAAGGCGAGCGTCTGCAGCCGCCAGGGGCGGAAGGCGTCGTGACCGTAGGCGCCGTCTTCGACATGAATCTGCACACCGCTGCAGAGTTTGCCGACGTGCTTGTGGAAGGTCGGCTCGAACCAGCAGGGTCGCAGCCGGCAGCCTTGCAGCCAGTGCGGCGCGAGCGAATTCATTTCCTTGAGCAGGGCCTGTGTGTCGAGGCCCGGCGCGCCGAACAACTCCAGCGGGCGCGTGGTGCCGCGGCCTTCGGACAGCGTCGTGCCTTCGAGCATCACCGTTCCGGCGTAACAGCGCGCCATCCACAGGTTCGGCGCGTTCGGGCTCGGGTTGATCCAGGTGCGCTCGCCGAGCGGCCAGCCGTAACCCGGCGCGGCGCTCGGATGCCATTCGCGCATGGTGATGACCCTGTAGTCGACCTGCAGTCGCAGGGTGGCGACGAACCATTGCGCCAGCTCGCCCAGGGTCAGCCCATGGCGCATCGGCATGGCGCCGGCGCCGACGAAGCTTTCCCAGCCCGGCCGCAGGCTCAAGCCCTCGACCGGCCGGCCGACCGGATTCGGGCGATCCAGGATCCACACCGATTTGCCGTGCGCGGCGGCGGCTTCCAGCACGTAGCGCAGCGTGGTGATGAAGGTATAGATGCGGCAGCCCAGATCCTGCAGATCGACCAGCAGCACGTCGAACGTATCCATCATGGCGGGGGTGGGCCGGCGCACTTCGCCGTACAGGCTGAAGACCGGAATGCCGTGCAGCGGATCGTTGAAGGTCGGTGACTCGACCATGTTGTCCTGCTTGTCGCCGCGCAGGCCGTGCTGCGGGCCGAAGGCGGCGGTGAGGTTCAAATCCTTGAGCGCGGCCAGCGCGTCGAGCGAATGCGTCAGGTCCTTGGTGACGGACGCGGGATGCGCCAGCAGCGCGATGCGGCGGCCCTGCAACGGCTCGCGCAGTTGCGGTTCGGCCAGCAGTCGGTCGATGCCAAAGAGCATGGAAGTCTCCGCGGGAAAACGCCCCGAAGACTACAGGCGAGATGCGGCCAGCGGCAATGCGTTCGTCCGTCAGGCCAGCGTGGCGGCGAAGCTGGCAGCGTCGTGGAAATCCGGCCTGGCAGCCGGATGCAGCAGCGCCCAGTAGCAGACCGCACCCTGCTGATCCTTGAGCACCGCGCTCAGCGCCAGCAGCAGCTCCTGTGCCGCTGCATCCGAGGCGCCGATGGTGGCCTCGACGGTGAGCTGCTGTGCGTGCCGCTGACAGATGAGGGCGGGCGGGCCGCCGAGCTCGAGCCCGGTCATGCCGCTGCGATAGCGATCGAAACGATAGGCCGCCCATTCGCCCGAAGGCGAGAAATTGAACTCGTCGTAGGCGGACGAACCGGGTGCGCGCAGGAAGGCTTCGAAGCAGGTGTCGCGCCAGAGTCCATCGGCGCGCGCCGGCGGCTTCTGGCCGGGCAGATGAAGCCGGGTGATATCGCCTTCGACGCGGTACGTGAGATGCAGCGCGCCAGTGGACAAGCGCTGCACTTGCACCGTGAATTGGCGCACCCAGGTGCAGGGGGTCGAGGGATGCGGAACGAGCGCAAAGGACGGCATGCGGTCATTCTATCTATAAGGGCACGGCGCTCGCGCGTCGCGCACTTGACGCCTGCCGGTGGCGGGCTAATTCTGCCGCTCATGAAATCACCCACCCGAGTCAATCATCCGCCACCGGTCAAGCTGCCGCAGGACAACCGGCCGCTGGTCGCGCCGATCTATCAATCGGTGAAGTTCACGTTCGACGATGTCGAGCAGGCGCAGCGCCAGTCGCGCGGCGAACGTGACGGGTTCCAGTATTCGCGGGTTTCCAATCCGACGCTGCGGCAGCTGGAGCTGACGCTGGCCGGGCTGCAGGGCCGGCCTGCCTGCCTGCTGATGGGGTCGGGCATCGCCGCGCTCAGCGTGCCGCTGCTGTCGCTGTGTCGGC
>JBDHQY010000323.1:0-3872 GCA_039807315.1 Steroidobacter sp.
CAAGCACATTCGGCGTGACGAAACCTTCGTCAGTGGCGCGCCACGGGACCATTGCGGGTACCCAGGTGCGATGACGCAGCGACAGCGGCCCGAGCTGCACCGGACTGAACAAGCGCGATTGCGCCGCCTCGGCAGCGCTCGGCCAGCGCCCGGCGGCCGGCCGATACTTGATCCGTTCAGGTGGGCGCCACATGGACAGGCCGGACGCGAATCAGTCCGCAGCGTACGGAATCACGGCCGTCGCTTCGATCTCCACCTTGGCCTGCGCCTCCATCAGCGCCACCACCTGCACCACGGCCATGGTCGGGAAATTCCTGCCGATGATCTCGCGATAGCCGCGGCCGATCTCTTCGAGCTCGGCGTAGTACTCGTCGCGGCTGGTCACATACCAGGTCAGGCGCACCAGGTGTTGCGGGCCGGCGCCGGCCTCGGCCAGGATCGCCACGATGTTGCGCAGCGTCTGACGCACCTGCGCGCCCAGCCCACCTTCGACGAAGCGGCCATGCTCGTCCCAACCGACCTGGCCGGACACGTAGACTTGGTGGCCTTCGGCCAACATGCCGTTGGCGTAGCCCTTCGGTCGCGCCCATCCCGCGGGCTGCAGCACTTTGATCGTCATTTATTTCAGGACCTCGCGGGCGATGATCAGCTTCTGCACTTCCGTCGCCCCTTCGTAAATGCGCAATGCGCGAATGTCTCGGTAGAGCCGCTCGACGATCTCGCCACTCACCACCCCGCGGCCACCGAACATCTGCACCGCGCGGTCGATCACCATCTGTGCATTTTCGGTCGCGGTCATCTTGGCCATCGCGGCGGCTTTCGTGACCGGTTGACCGGTATCGCGCAGCCAGGCCGCTCGATAGGTGAGCAGCGCAGCGGCATCGATCGCCGTCGCCATGTCGGCCAGCGCCGCCTGGGTCAGCTGAAAGTCGGCGAGCTTCTTGCCGAACATGGAACGCTCACGCGCGTGCGCAGCTGCCTCATCGAAAGCACGGCGCGCGAAACCCAGCGCCGCCGCCGCCACGGAGGCGCGGAAGATATCCAGCGTCCGCATGGCGATCTTGAAACCGTCGCCCTCGATGCCGATGCGACGGCTCGCCGGAATCCGGCAACCCGTGAAACGCAGCGTCGCCAAAGGGTGCGGCGCGATCACATCGATGCGCTGGTCCGCCGAGAAGCCCGGATCGTCCCGTTCGACCAGGAACGCGGTGATGCCCTGCGCAGCCACGGTGCCATCGTCTCTCAGCCGAGCCGGCGAGGTGCGCGCAAACACGCAATAGAAGTCGGCGATGCCGCCGTTCGAGATCCAGGTCTTCGCACCATCGAGCACGTAGTGGTCGCCGTCGCGACGCGCGGCTGTCTGCATTGCGGCCACATCCGAACCGGCATCCGGCTCGGACAGCGCGAATGCCGCGATGGCCGTGCCATCCGCGACTCGCGGTAGATACTCTCGTTGCAGCTGGGCATCGCCGGCTATCGATAGCGCGCCGCTGCCCAGCCCCTGCATGGCGAAGGTGAAGTCGGCAAGCCCGTCGTGATAGGCCAGCGTCTCGCGCAACAGGCAAATCGCGCGCGAGTCGAAATCGGTCAAGGCCCCGCCATGCTCTTCTCTGACACAGTAAGCCGTAAGCCCTGCCCGCCCCATTTCGGCCACGAACTGACGACAGCGCGCGTCGACTTCGGCGCGGCCTTCGCCATGCCCGGTTGCCGCGAGATGGCGATTGCTCCAGTCCGTCACCAGGCGCGCCAACGTCCGGTGCTCCGCACCGAAGAAGGGCCAGGCGAGGCGTTCGGCCAGATCGAAGTCGACGGCGCTCATCGGCCGACGAACTCCGGCGTCTGCTTCGCCGCAAAGGCGCGATAGGCACGCTCGAAATCCTCGGTCTTCATGCAGATCGCCTGCGCCTGCGCCTCCGCCTCGATGGCCTGGTCCAGGGTCATGCTCCATTCCTGGTTGAGCATGTTCTTGGTCATGCCGTGGGCGAAGGTCGGCCCCGACACCAGCCGCTGCGCCAGCGCCGTGGCTTCGGCGAGCAGCTTGCCGGGCTCGACCAGCTGGTTGAAGAAGCCCCAGCGCTCGCCTTCGGCCGCCGTCATGGTACGACCGGTGAACAACAACTCCGCGGCGCGTCCCTGACCGATCAGCCGCGGCAGGATGGCGCACGCCCCCATGTCGCACCCGGCGAGACCGACACGCGTGAACAAGAATGCAGTGCGAGCCGCAGCAGTCCCCAGCCGCAGATCCGACACCATCGCCAGGATCGCGCCGGCACCGGCGCACACGCCGTCGACAGCTGCGATCACCACCTGCGGACAGGAACGGATCGCCTTGACCAGATCGCCCGTCATGCGGGTGAACTCGAGCAGCTCCGGCATCGCCATGCGCGTCAAGGGCGCGATGATGTCGTGCACGTCGCCGCCCGAGCAGAAATTGCCGCCGGCACCGCTGATGACCACGGCCTTGATGTCCTGGTCATAGCACAGCGCACGGAACAGGTCGCGCAGCTCGGCGTACGACTGGAACGTGAGCGGATTCTTACGCTCCGGGATGCTCAGGACCACGTGGCCGATGCGATCCTCGACACGCCAGGAAAAATGCTGCGGCCGGTAATCGGCGAGCCGCTTGCGGGTGAATGTCATGGGCAGTCCTTCAGCTTGGAAGATGATGCGGCACGCCTCACATCGCCTCGCCGCCGGCGACCACGATGCTCTGACCGGTGATGCTCTCGCTGCCGGGCAGGCACAGCCACATTACCGCACTGGCCACCTCCTGCGGCTGGATCAGACGACGTTGCGGATTGCGCGCGACCAGCGCTTCGAGCGCCTCCTGTTCGGATCGTCCGGTCTTAGCGGTGACATTGCGGATCGTATCGCGCACGATGTCGGTATCGGTGTAGCCCGGACACACGGCGTTGACCGTGATGTTGCGGCTCGCGACTTCGAGCGCGAGCGCCCGAGTGAGGCCGACGACGCCATGCTTGGCGGCGCAGTAAGCCGTCACGTACGGATAGCCGAGCAGCCCGGCGGTGCTGGCCACGTTGACGATGCGACCGAAGTTGCGCTCCAGCATCGACGGCAGCACCGCGCGAATGCCGTTGTACGTGCCGGTAAGATTCACCGCGAGCATGGATTCCCACAGCGCATCGTCGGCCTTGTGCAGCGGCGCGCTTCTGGCCTGACCGGCATTGTTCACGAGGATATCGACCGGACCGAACCGGGTGGCGGCGCCCCGCACGACATCGCGCATCTGTTCGGCACTGCTCACGTCGGCTATCGCGACCTGGGCCCGGGCACCGAGTTGCTGCGCCAACGTATTGAGAGCATCCGCGGTGCGGCCAAGCAACGTGACCTGCGCGCCTTCCTGCGCCAGGCGCGTTGCGATCGCAGCACCGATGCCACGGCCGGCGCCGGTCACCAAAGCGTGTTTGCCAGCAAGCGCGGCGGTCACGTCACACCGCCCCTATCATCTGCGCTGCACGCGCGAGATTGCGCTCCAGCTGCTTCTTGCCATTGAGGTAGGCCGACGGCCACCACTGCTCCTCCCAGCCCTGGGCCGCCGCAGCATGCAGTGTCCACGACGGATCCGCCAGGTGCGGGCGAGCCACCGCGCACAGATCGGCGCGGCCGGAAGCCACGATGGAATTGACGTGATCGGCATCGAATATGTTGCCGACCGCGATGGTCGCGATGTCGACGACGTTGCGCAGCAGGTCGGAGAACGGCGTCTGCCACATGCGGCCATACACCGGCTTCTGCCACGGTACGGTCTGGCCGCTGGAGACGTCGATCAGGTCGGCGCCTGCGGCCTTGAATGCGCGCGCCGTTGCCACCAGGTCCGCTTCGCTCAATCCGCCCGGTGCCCAGTCGCTCGC
>JBDHQY010000324.1:0-3860 GCA_039807315.1 Steroidobacter sp.
CACGATCTGCGTCTTGTGGAACGGATTGCCCTGGAACGGCAGCTTGGTCCGGCCCGGATGTGCCGTGATGATCGGATTCACGACCGCCTCGAGCACCTGTCCCGAACGTACCGAATGGGTCACGGCGCGCTGGCGAATGACATGCGTGCGCTGCTGCGGCCGGCCCTGCAGGTTCTGATACTCATCGCCCAGGCTGATCACGGCCTGCGGGCTGCGATCCAGAATCTGCAGCATCGGCTTGGCCACGTCGTGGCACTCGTCGATCAGAACGTGCGTGTAGCGCCCCGGAATGCGCCAGCCCTGGAGTGCCGCCCATTTGATTCGGTGATAGCCGCGGACCGGCAGGCGCAGCGCGCGCGTCGGTGGCAGGAGAATGGCTTTCCACAGCTCGGTCGCATGATGCAGCACGACCTGACGGGTCGACGGATCCAGCGAGAAGGCATAGCGGACCGGGACATGAATCACGTCGATCTCGCTGTCGTCGCTGTGACAGAACGACCAGACGGTGGCACGCACGATCCTGACGATCGCCTGCGGCAGGAACTCGCCACTGGATTGAATGCCGAAATGCCGCACGATCTCCTCGTCCCCGGCCGGCGCCAGGGAATGGTCCGTGCGGTTCATGCGCCGGTTCCTGGGATCGAGCAGATCCGCCGGTACCATCTCGTCGATCAGCTGATCGAACCGACGCGGTTGCACGTGTTCCACTTTCTCCATCCCGGCCCGCAGCGCGTCGAGCTGCCGCTGACGCTCGGCCAGCACCAGGAGGGTCGCGCCGCGCGCCTGCAGCGTGCCGAGCAAGGACCTGATCAGGTAGGACTTGCCCGTGCCCGCGTAACCCTGCACGTGCATGTGATCGTCGGCTTGCGCTCTCACTTCGCGGAAGATGCGGCTCTGCTCCGCGGTGAGTATCCCGTGCCCACCCGGCAGATCGACCCGCAACAGCGATTCAGCCAGCCTTGCTTCGTGACGGTCGCGATAGGCGCTGTCCCACTCGCCCTCGAGAGTCAGATAGCCGCGCCGCTTGAGCTCCTCGTCCTCGAGCAGCGCGATCGCAAAGTCAGGCAGCAATCGCCGGCCAGCGCGGATCTGCGCCCGCTCCAACACTCGCAGCATGTCCTTCGAGAAGGCCGGCAAGCCGTCGCTGCGCGCCTGCGCATTGCCGCTCTTGATGACTTCGGCGAGGATCTGGCCCGGCATCGTCGAGCCGGGCTCGAGCCTGGGCAGGTATTGCAGCACGATCAGTGCCGCGATCTGCGGCACTGGCAGCGCGGCGATGGTGCATGCGAAGCTCTCCGTCTCGTCGAGGACCCGCTCCAGCACTGGCGCGCTGATGGGCAGGTACAGCGCTGCGGTCGTTCTGAGCATCAGCTCAACACGTGCCGCCCCGCAAGCGCATGCGCCAGCGTGCCGCCGTCGACGTACTCCAGCTCCCCGCCCACCGGCACACCGTGCGCGATGCGGCTGGACCTGATGCGATGCCGCGATGCCAGCTCCGAGATGACGTGCGCGGTAGCATCGCCTTCGACGGTGGTGTTGGTCGCGAGGATGACTTCCCCGATCTCGCCCTCGGCCAGCATCGCTTCCAGCTGTGCGAAGCCCAGCTCTTCCGGGCCGACGCCGTCGAGCGGCGAAAGATGGCCCATCAGGACGAAATAGCGGCCGCGATAGCTGCCCGATTGCTCGATCGCGGCCACGTCGGCCGGCGACTCGACGACGCACAGAAGCGAGCGGTCACGCGCGTGCGAAGCACACAGAGGACATAGTTCCGCTTCCGCAAACATCCGGCAGCGCTGGCAGCGGCCGATCTCGCCCACCGCCTTCTGCAGCGCCTCGGCGATGGCCGTCGCGCCGTTGCGATCTTTCTCCAGCAAATGAAATGCCATACGCTGGGCCGATTTCGGCCCGACGCCAGGCAGGCATCGCAACGCTTCGATGAGACGGATCAGCGACGGCGGATACAGCATGGAGGATCAGAACGGCAGCTTCATGCCCGGCGGCAGGTTCATGCCGCCCATCAGGCTGGACATCTTCTCCTGGGTGCTGCGCTCGACCTTCTGCACCGCGTCGTTGATCGCCGCGGCCACCAGGTCTTCGAGCATTTCCCGGTCGTCGCTGGAGACGATGGACGGGTCGAGCGTCACACGCCGCACCTGATGTTTGCCGTTCATGACCACTTTCGCCATGCCGCCGCCCGCTTCGCCGGTGACTTCGAGATTGGCGATCTCCGCCTGCGCGCGCTGCATGTTCGCTTGCAGCATCTGCGCCTGCTTCATCAGATTGCCCATGTTGCCTTTCATTGGAAGCTCCGGTTATTCCGCTGGTCGAATCGAGTCCGGCTGCACCGTGGCGCCGAACACGTCGCGCATGGCGCGGATGTTGGGGTCATTGTCGATGGCCGTGCGTGCGTCTTGCATACGATCGTCCGCAGCCGCTTTTTGTTGGCGGGCTGGCGTATCGCTGACTTGAGCAGCCAACGACATCTCAACCACGATGGGTTCACCGAAGTACGCGGACAGTGCCTGCGCCAATCTCTCTTCGCGTGCCGCTCCGCGGTAGTGTTCGCCTTCGGCATCAAGCGTGAGCTTGATCTTGTTACCCTCTTTCGCGATCAGTGCACTGTGTGCAGCCAGCTGACTCGCCAGACCCGTCAAGTCCAGTTGCTTGACGATGCTCGCCCAGTCACCGGCAGCTGCAGCCGTCCGTTTAGACGGCGGCGGCGATATCGGTTGCTGGGATGCTGGCTGCTTGGCAGCGGGCGCCGACCGTGACGAGGTAGTGGCCGCGATCGTGCCCTCATCGGCCACTGTAAACGCCAGCATGCGCAGCAGCGCCATTTCGAAACCGGCCCTGGCCTCCGGGGCCAGCTCCAGGTCGCGCCGGGCGACGATGGCGATCTGATAGAACAGCTGCGTGTCTTCCGGCGTCAATGTCGCTGCCAGCCGGCGGTAGGTCTCGATGTCGTCCGCCTCGTCCAGCTGCAGATCCGGCACGGCTTGCACCAGGGCTATCTTCTGCAGCACCGCCGCCATTTCGGCCAGCACCTCGCGATATTCGGGGGCGCGCTCGTCGAGCTGCTCGACACACTCGAGCACCTTGCGTGCGTCGCGCGATGCGACTGCATCGACGATGGAGAATACCTGCGACCGATCCAGCGTCCCGAGCATGGTGCGCGTGTCAGCCGCGGTCAGCTTGTTGCCGCCGAACGCGATTACCTGGTCCAGCAGACTCAATGCATCGCGCATGCTGCCTTCGGCAGCACGCGCCACCAGGCGCAGCGCATCCGGCTCGAACTCGATCTTTTCTGCCTGCGCGATCTCCGTCAGACGCTTGAAGATCATGCCCGGTGGAAAGCGTTTCAGGTTGAATTGCAGGCAACGCGACAGCACCGTCACCGGCAGCTTCTGCGGATCGGTGGTGGCCAGCAGGAACTTCACGTGCGGCGGCGGCTCCTCCAGCGTCTTCAGCAACGCATTGAACGAATGCGCCGGGAGCATGTGGACCTCGTCGATTAGATAGACCTTGTAGCGACCGCGCGCCGGAGCATATTGGACGTTGTCGAGCAGCTCGCGCGTATCGTCGACCTTGGTGCGCGAAGCCGCGTCCACCTCGATCAGATCCACGAACCGGCCCTCGTCGATTTCCCGACAGGCCGCGCATTGGCCGCAGGGCGTGGCCGTCATGCCGGTTTCGCAGTTCAGCGATTTCGCCAGGATGCGGGCGATGGTGGTCTTGCCGACGCCGCGCGTGCCGGTGAACAGGAAGGCGTGATGCACCCTGCCCGACTCCAGCGCATTGGTGAGCGCCCGCATGACATGTTCCTGGCCGGCCAGCTCGCCGAAATTACGGGGCCGCCATTT
>JBDHQY010000325.1:0-3857 GCA_039807315.1 Steroidobacter sp.
ATGCATGTAGCCTTCGAGCAGCTGCGTGAGCTGCTCGCTCATCTCGGCGCGCGAGCCGGCGATCAGCATCCACAGGTCCTGGATCGCGGGACCGTTGAGACAATCGTCGAGATCCACGAAGTGCGGACCGGCATCGGTCCACAACACGTTGCCGCGGTGACAATCGCCGTGCAGACGTATCTCGGCGACACCCTGCGCCGCGTCGAATGCATGCCAGATCTGATCCAGCAGGTCACCGGTCAGCGAGTCGTAGGCTGCTTCCAGGTGCGGCGGGATCCAGCCCTGCTCCAGGAGGTAATCGCGCGAATCCTCGCCAAGGCGCTCGATATCGATGCGCTCGCGGTGCTGGAAGCGCCGGCGGCGGCTGACCAGGTGCATGCGGCCGAGAAACCGGCCCATCCATTCACGCTCGCTGCGGGTACCCAGCTCGGGCCAGTGTCCGCCGCGCCGCTCGAACAACGCGAAACGGAAACTTTCGTACTCGAACAGCGTTTGGCCCTCATGAATCAGCGGCGGCACCACCGGAATCTCGGCGGCGGCCAGCTCGAGCGCGAAACCATGCTCCTCGTGAATCGCCGGATCGGGCCAGCGCCCGGGCCGGTAGAACTTAGCGATCAACGGGGCGGCGCCCTCGATGCCGACCTGGTAGACGCGGTTCTCGTAGCTGTTGAGCGCCAGGATGCGGCGGTCGCAGACATGACCCAGCGACTCCACCGCCGCGATGATGGCGTCGGGGGTCAGGCGTTCGTAGGGATGCGGATCGATGGGCATGGGAGTCAAGGTAGCGAAGTTAAGCAGTCGCTCACAAATCCGGCCGGGCCGGTCGGATACAGTTGTTAAAATCCAGACGCCAACGTTTTCATCATTCGTTGCATTCCTCAAGACAACAATCCTTCACACAGTCGAGCATTCTGGCATGAGCATTCTGGTGACCGGCGGCGCCGGCTATATCGGTAGTCACGTGGTGCGGCAGCTCGGCGAGCGCGGCGAGCGCGTGGTGGTGCTCGACAACCTCTCCACCGGCTTTCGCTCGGCTGTGCTCAATGGCCTGCTGGTCGTCGGCGACACCGGCGACCGCGAGCTGGTTGGCCGGCTGCTGCAGGAGCAGGGCATCGACACGGTGATGCACTTCGCTGCGCACACCGTTGTGCCCGAATCGGTCGCCGATCCGCTCAAGTACTACGGCAACAACACCTGCTCGACCCGCAGCCTGCTGCAAAGCTGCAGCGCAGCGGGGATCAAGCACTTCGTGTTCTCCTCCACCGCCGCCGTCTACGGCATCCCGGAGGGCGGCATCGCCGCCGAAGACACCCCCACCCAGCCCATCAATCCCTACGGCACCTCCAAGCTCATGAGCGAATGGATGCTGCGCGACCTGGCAGCCGCCAGTGCGCTGCGCTATGTGGTGCTGCGGTATTTCAACGTGGCCGGCAGCGATCCCGGCGGCCGCATCGGGCAATCGACCATCAACGGCACGCTGCTGACCAAGGTGGCCTGCGAAACGGCCGTGGGCAAGCGCCCGCACGTCTCGATCTTCGGCACCGACTACCCGACGCCCGACGGCACCGGCGTGCGCGACTACATCCATGTCGAGGACCTCGCCAGCGCCCACGTCAAGGCGCTCGAATACCTGCGCAGCGGCGGCGAATCCCGCACGCTCAACTGCGGCTACGGGCACGGCTACAGCGTGCGCGAAGTGCTGTCGATGGTGAATCGACTGAACGGCCAGCCGATCAGGATGGTGGAACAGCCGCGCCGCGCGGGCGATCCGCCGACGCTGGTGGCCCGGGCACAGCGGGTACGTGAAGTGCTGGGCTGGACACCCCAATTCAATGATCTGTCGGTCATCGTGCAATCCCAGCTGGCCTGGGAGCGGCGTTTGCTGAACGAACCGTCGCTGCAGAAGAATTGAACGCACCCGGCCCTCGGGGACCATCTT
Source organism: Steroidobacter sp. (assembly GCA_039807315.1). Lineage (GTDB taxonomy): Bacteria > Pseudomonadota > Gammaproteobacteria > Steroidobacterales > Steroidobacteraceae > Steroidobacter. The sequence continues at coordinate 1,940 of JBDHQY010000325.1, forward strand.
AGGCCCCGGGGCACCCTGACCTTCGAACCATCCGCCATCGGCCCGCCGCCCCTGTAGAATGCGCGGGCCATGCGCTGGCCCCGCCCCAAGTCCCTGAACAGCCTGATGCTGACCGGTTTCGCACTGGTCTCGGCACCTTTGCTGCTGGCGGTGGTGATCGGCGCCGCCAAGGTCCGCAATCTGTCGGAGACCAGCGCCAGCCTGGTACGCACCGGCGTCGAGGCGACGCATTACTCGCAGCAGCTGTTCCAGCAGATCGCCTCGATGGAGCGCAGCGCCAAGCTGTATCAGGTGTTGAACGATCCGGGCCTGCTGCAGGTCTATCGCGACAGCCGCGAGCGGCTGCTGGTGACCTTGACCAGCATCGAGAGCGTGGCCGAGGACCCGATCAGCCTGACCCAGATCCAGACCCTGCGCAGCGCGCTGCGGCGGATCGACAATGCCTTCATGTCGATCACCCCGCCGCCGCCGGAAGTCTCCCGCGAGGCGGTGGACTCCATCGCCCCGATGTGGGAAGCCGCGTTCCGGCTGTCCAACTCCACCGGTGATCAGATCGAGAGCGGCCTGTCGAAGATGCAGGCCTCGACCGCGGAGACCGAGAGCTACCTGTTCTGGCTGTCGGCCGGGCTGATCCTGCTGACGGCGCTGCTGGTCGCCGTGTTCACACTGCTGCTGATGCGCCCGATCCGCCAGATCGACAGCGCCATCAGCCAGCTCGGCAAGGGCACTTTTTCCAAATCGATCGCGGTGCGCGGCCCCACCGACCTGGTGGATCTGGGCCGGCAGCTGGAATGGCTGCGCGTACGCCTGCTGGAGCTGGCCCAGGAGCGCAACCGCTTCTTGCGCCACATGTCGCACGAGCTGAAGACGCCGCTGGCCAATATCCGCGAAGGCACCGAACTGTTGATGGACGGCGCCGTCGGCGAGCTCGACAGCGCGCAGCGGGAGGTCACGGCCATCCTGCGCGACAACGGCATCAAGCTGCAGCAGCTGATCGAGAACCTGCTGTCCTTCAGCGCCTGGCAGGCGCGGCATTCGGGGCTGGAGATCAACGAATTCCGGCTGCGGCCGCTGGTCAAGGCGGTGCTGGAGACGCATCAACTGACGCTGCTGGCACAGCGCGTGCACCTGGATCTGAAGGTGCAGGACATCGAGTTGCGCGCCGACCGCGCCAAGTTGAAATTGATCCTGGATAATCTATTGTCGAACGCTCTCAAGTACAGTCCGCGTGGCGGTACGATCTATATCCACGCCAAAGTCGACGACGAGCTGCTGGTGCTGGACGTGGGCGATACCGGACCGGGCATCTCCCAGGACGAGCGCAGCGCCATTTTCGAGGCATTCTACTCGGGCAGGACGCCGACCGCGGGACATCTGAAGGGCACCGGCATCGGCCTGTCGGTGGTGAACGAATTCGTGCAGGCGCACGGCGGCTCGATCGAGATCGTCGACGGCGTGTTCCCGGGTGCGCACTTCCGCGTCCGGCTGCCGCTGGCACCGAGCCTGGAAGCCGAGTCAGCCTGAACCCGTGCCGGCGACGCGCCGGCAGGACTATCGATACGCACAATGGAAAGCAGGCGGTTTACGACACAACTACTCGACAGCGCGCGCCGCGGCGGTGCGGGCTGGGTCGTCGTTGCGCTCGCATGCCTGTTCAGCGGCGGATGCGAGCTCCCCGTCATGCGCGGCGAGACGCAGAATCCGGCCGCCGTCGCCAATACGAGTGACGACGCCCTGAAGATCTATCTGGACACCATGAGCGGTCTGGGCAGCACCGATCCGGCCCGCCAGGCCGACGTGTTCTACGAGGTCGAGCACGAATACACGCGGGCACCGACCACGGCGAGCACGCTGCGCTACGCCATTGCGCTGGTCACCCCGGATCATCCGGCATCGAAACCTGCCGACGGCAAGAAGC
>JBDHQY010000326.1:0-3853 GCA_039807315.1 Steroidobacter sp.
TACGGCTGCCCAGCTCGCGATGCCGGCACAGCAACCGCACCGCAGCCTCGACGCCGCCGAGCTGACGGACGGGGATCAGATGATCGAGCGTCAGCTCCAGCTCATTGGACGCACGCACCTGACGCGCCGCGTACAGACGCCTCAGCAACGGATGCAGATCAGCGGGGAGTTCCACGTCCTCGACGATCGGGCGCCGTCGGATCGTACGCGAGCTCACGAAAGCCTCTCCGACAACTCATCCATGGGCCATTGCGATAGCGGCAAGGGCCGTCGCCAGAAACGCCACGACGCCGACCGGCTGACGTCGCAATGCAGACCGTCGAGCACCAGATCCAGCCGTTGCAGATCGCCGGTCAACAACGCCCGCGCCAGCGGCGCGAGCCAGAGCTTCTCCAACGAATCGATATCAACGTCCTTCACGACCGCGACGGCGCGTGGCGTCCGCGTCAGATTCGTGAGCAGCGCACTGCAATCCTGCAGCGCAGATCGAACGGGGCAGCCGTGCAATTGATAGAGACCTCGCAGATAGGGGGCTTCGCCGAAAGCAATCGGCAGAATGTGCGCTGTGAAGGACGGCGCGGTCGACCTTGAAGCCTGCGGCGCAACACCGCTGCCCCACAACCATATCGCGTTGATCGCCGGAAGCCCGCGGCGCGCACGAGCCTCGTTCACGGGATGGTCGTGCAGCAACATCTGCAGCTCGGTCATCAGCCGCCGCATTTCTCCCGCATCGAGACCGTGCGGCATGACACGTTCCAGCTCATTGGCCGCCGCTGCCTCGGGGCACGCAGTCTGTACTGCAAGCACCCGCTCGGACCGGGCAAACCATTCGCCAGCGATCGAATGCAGCGCAAAGTCGCTCGCAGCCAGATGCTCCGCAAGCACCGGCTCGAGCGCCAGACGTTCGGCATCGCTCACCCCGGCTGCGCCGTGCAGCGGCAGGAAGCTCAGATGATCCAGCCCGGCAGCGAAATGAACCGGCTCGACGTGGAACCAGAATCCTGTCACCGGCGCGTCGGAATTCGCGGCCGCGCTCACCGGCGCACTGGGAAATTGCGACGCCGGCAGCTGCAGAGCAGCCAGCAAGCCCCTCTGCCACGGCCTCAGAGCAGCACTCGGATCGCGCCGGCTCCATTCCTGCCTTACCGAGCCGCGGCCGGCAAGGCGCACGAGCTGCGGCCAGCGCGCCGACGGCGACTGCGCAGCTTGCGCAAGCTGCGCTTCGATACCGGGAACGACGACAGTGAGCCAGGAAGATTGAGACATCGGCAGCGTCGGAACGGAAAGGTGCGCTATCGTAACGGAATGAAATTGACCGACGACAGAATTGCCGGCTCCAACCTGGTGCGCGCCTACGCCCCCGGGGAAATCCGCATCGGCGAACAGGTGTTGCACAGTAGCTGCCTGGTACGCGCGGATCTGCTCGTGACCGACTGGCGCCCGCAAACGCTTGCCGAGCTCACGCTCGAGGATCTCGACGCCATCATCGAACTGGAACCCGAAATCGTAGTGCTGGGCTCCGGCACGCGGCAGAAATTTCCCGATACCCAGTTGCTCGCGAAACTGCTGTCGCGAGGCATCGGCTGCGAGGTGATGGACACTGGCGCAGCTTGCCGCACGTACAACGTGCTGGCCAGCGAGGACCGACGCGTCGTGGCCGCACTGTTCCTGCAGGACGAATGACTCGCGCCCTGCGCAACAGCGACTGCTCCTTCCATCCTCCAGCCCTCGGATCTTCAGGCCTGCTGGCCTGCTGGCCTGCTGGCCCGCAGCCCCTCCACCTCTCCGATCTGCAAACCTCCATCCCAACCCACGCGAGCAGATCAGTACAGGCGACATTCGCAGCAGCTGCGCCACCGCCTACACGCTGGCAGGCTGTGCGCGAGTGTGACGAGACAGAGGAAGTGTGGCGTCGCAGGCCAGTGCCAGCTGGAACGAGTCTTGCTCTGCGATACTCGACAGGACTGATCGCCCCTGCCGGGGTGCAGCGTCGCTCATCCTGCTTTGATTTTGTTTTTGCTTGCTGCCGGCCACAAGGTGACCGGGAGAAGACGCGAGGGACCGAAGTTCGTTCGACCAACTCGCCGTGGCGTGCTCGCTGGAGCATTCGACTTGGCGAAGTATTCTTTTTCTTTTCGTTTTGTTCTTCTTCGCGCTGTTTCCTCGAATCCCCCTCCGCCCCCGCGTCTTCTACCGGTGACCCTGGACCGTCTCACCGGTGTCTCGCTGCGCGAGCGTCTGCAACCGGCGACGTCGGAGCGGATGTTAGACATACGAGCGCAATAAGTGCAACTACCTGTGCTCATTGTTTTCATCACAGAGCCGCCGGCTGGCCACTGCAATGATCGCGCCAGCAGCGCCGATCCGGTCTCGAGGATCCATCGCGCATCGACACACTTGCGAAGTCAAGACCGCAGCAAAGCCGGATGAGAACAGCGCGAGCCTCGCAGTCCGTGCACTCCGTTGCCTGACTCAACGCACGCACCTGACTGCAAAGATGCCGGATGGAGCACGCTGCACGTTGCGTTCGCAGAGACATGGCGCGGCCGGATGACGGCCCGTCCCGATCAGACGCAATCGCCAGCCATGCTCAACGTCGTTGAGGCAGCAACGACAGCGGATTGCCCGGCGCACCATTGATGCGAATCTCGAAATACAGCATCGGCGAGCCTTGTGGCCCGTTGCCCATGGTGGCGATGCGCTGCCCGGCCGCCACCGCATCCCCCTCCTGCACCGCCACCGATTGCGTGTGGCCGTAGGCGCTGAGATACGTGTCGTTGTGCTTGATGATGACCAATTGGCCGTAACCCAGCAGACCGCTACCGGTGTACACGACGCGTCCTGCGCCAGCCGAACGGATGTCCTGTCCGGCCCGACCACCGATCATCAATCCCTGGCCGCCGTTGGGGCGCGTGGTGAGAGTCACCGTACCGCCCTCGACCGGCCACTGCCATTTCACCGGCGGCCCTACCGGCCGCACGACCGCAGCACGCTGCGGCTCAGTCTTTGCTGCAACCCGCGCGCGCGACGAAGTTTTGCTCCCGGGAGCCTGCAGGCGCAGCACTTGTCCGGGACGGATTACGTAGTCGCGACCGATCCCGTTCCAACGCGCCACGTCGCGATAGTCGAGCCCATGGCGCATCGAGATCGAATAGAGAGTGTCGCCGCGCTTGACCGTATACGTGGCTGCATTTCGAACGGGAGAGCTGCCGCAGGCGACCAGCAGCGCCAGGACCAGCAGACAGGCGCAACGAGCGAGCAACGCTATCCAGGACGAGGTGGGCGACGCGGACCCGGCGTCCTTGCGATTCCCAGGCGCTACCCCCGTCACTCTCGTCACCCCATGACTGCCTTCACCCCAGCCCCTTCAGGAGCGGCACGAAGCTCACCAGGCCGAGCGTCTCGGTATGGAAGTCCTCGCCGCGCCGGGTGATACGCAGCAACTGCTGGCGGCCCTCCGGCCCCACCGGCGCGATGAGCCGCCCCCCCTGCGCCAGCTGGGAGAACAGGACCTCCGGAATCGCCAGCGGCGCAGCGGCCATCAGGATGCCATCGTAGGGCGCGTGCGCGCTCCAGCCCTGGAAGCCGTCACCATGGCGCAGATGGACATTGCGAATGTTCAGTTCCTTCAGACGCAGCCGGGCACGCTCCAGCAAAGCGCCGATGCGCTCGATGCTGTACAGGAACTTGACCAGGGGGGCGAGCACGGCAGTCTGGTAACCGCAGCCGGTACCGATCTCCAGCACCTTGCGCGGCGCGGTGCCTTCGATCAGCGCTTCGGTCATGCGCGCCACCACATAGGGCTGCGAAATCGTCTGGCCGTACCCGATCGGCAGCGCGGTGTCTTCATAGG
>JBDHQY010000327.1:0-3837 GCA_039807315.1 Steroidobacter sp.
CAACCACTCCACCTTCCCATGCAGCCGGCGCGCGTCTTCCTCGACCATGCGCCGCTGCCGCTGCACCTCATCGCCGTATGTCCGCGACCACCACTCGCGTACTGCAATCAGCCACTTCACGTCGGGACCCTCATTGCCGCTTCGATCATCTGTAGCACGCTGCCGTCGCGAACCATCTTCGACGTAAAGCGCATTGGTCGGTAGCTCATACGCGATACCCCCGGTTCGAGAGCACAACCCTGATCCACTCGATAGCGAGGCCGTTCTTGATTTGATTGGATGTCACCTCTAATAGAGACCAACCATGAACCGTGGCCTCATTCAACTTCTCCGCATCTCTCGCTCGGCCTGCGCCAGACGCATGCCCGCTTCTGCCCGTTAACCAGATACCGCCTTGAACCTCAACAGCGACCTTTAGCTCGGGCCAAGCAAAATCAAAGAGCCATCGCCTCTTCGGGTGAAACCTGAACTCACGAGTCGCGCCTTTGAGCAATCCTTGATCCTTCAATAAGACGAATAGGCTTTGCTCAAGATGAGACGCATATTTCCCATCTTCGAGCACAATCTTTCCCCTGCTCCGAGTCATGCACCTCACTGAGCAAAAGGTCCCAATATTTCTGTCTCTCTCCAGTTCTGACGCCTTCGCGTAGAAGAGCTTTTTGCATGTAACGCACACCCTGTTCGGTTCACTGTTTTTAAATGACTTCTTCAAGCATTCTCTCGAACAGAATTTGGATCTTTTGGCATGAGATCTTGGAACCGAGAAGGACTGGCTACATGTGGGGCAGATAATTTGTGCGGTCTGCGCAGCCCGCCGGCACTCAACAGAGCAATACACTTTCGCTTTGCCAGAATCATGCGCCGATGCCTTAACGTGAAACGCTTTACCGCATCGCCGGCAATACACATTGCATTCTTTGTACCGGCCATTCTCTTTGCCGCTTCTTGCGCATGTCTCAGAGCAGAATCTGCCCCATCCCTTAGCCACATGCGACGGGGCCGCGTAGAAAGGCGCTCCACACTTTTCGCAGTCTTTGTTAGGTTTCACACTGTTCTTCACCGAACGCACCTCCCGCTGGTGCTCGATCTTCGCGGCGCGGAGCTGGAAGGACAGCATTGCGGCGAGATCAGTCATTGCTCCGTCTTCCGCTCAGCCTTCATGCGCGCGACCCATCGGGCAAAGGTCGTGCGCTTGCACTCACGATGTGTGCCCCCCCTGAGCCATACAGCACGTGCGTTTCGGACACCGCCAGCACCCAGCGCGGACGCTTGGCGGATTTCGTGGGGACGTACCAGCCGGTTTCGATGTTCATGCGCTCTGCCTCGCGTGCTCTTCCGCCTTCCGCTTCGCCTCTTCGGCATCCTTCCCATAGCCCACGATCTTCCCGCGATACCGCAGCGTGCTGAACGAGCCCTTGGGCGAATACTCGGTGCTGATACGGTACTCGCCGCTGGTCTCGTGGTAGATGTCGCCGGTCCAGGTCATGACGCCGCGCTCCAACGGTCGCCGTAGCCCATCTCGGTCCGGGCCAGGTCGCCGAACTGGAGATATTCGCCGCGCCAGGCGATGGCCTTGTGACCGATCGGTCCGTGACGGTTTTTGCAGATGTTGGCGTACGCGACGCCCTTGTAGCTCTGCTGCTCGTCATACACCTCAGGGCGGTATAGGGTGATGATCTGATCGGCCTCTTGCTCGATGATCGCGGCTTCGGCGATGTCGCCCATGTAAGGCATGCGGCCCAAGCCATCAGAGCCCATTGGGCGCGTCTCGACCTCGCGCTTAACTTGCGCCAAGGCGACAACGGGGATATCCAGCTCGCGCGCCAGATCCTTCAGCCGCGTGCAGATGTCGCCCACCTGCAAGCGGAAGTTCTCGCCCTTTCCGCCGCGGATCTTTTGGAGGTAATCGACGTAGACGATCCCGATGTTGCGCTCGAATTTCCACGCCCTGGCCTGCCGCTCGATGTCGTCAATCGAGGGTGCCGGTCGGTCGAAGATCCAGATCGGTCGCTTCTTTGCGAGGGACGCCACCGCCGTAACTCGCGACCACTCGTCGTTGTCGAGCGTCCCAAGGCGCATCCGATGCAAACTGATCGGGCCGTCGATGGACAGCACGCGCAGGCCGATCTGCTGCTTACCCTGTTCGCCGCTGAAGAGACCGGCAGGCCGATCTGCCGCTAGCGCGGAGTTGAGCATCCAGGCCGTCTTGCCCATCGCTGGCCGAGCTGCCACCACGATCAGATCCGAGTCGTGCAGCCCGCCGATGGAATCGTCGATGTCGCGCATGCCGGTCGGGATGCCCGGCTTGATCTTGCCATCAGCAACATCCATGAGCCCTTGCTGCGCCAAGCCGATGGCTTCCGAGAGGTGGCAGGTCCAGCCTTTCTCCGTCCGCTGCAAGGCCATCAGCTCGCGGATGGCGAGGTCGATCTGCTCCTGCGTCGGTTCGGATTGCAGCCGCTCCGCGATCGCAGTTGCCGCCCTCGCCCGCGATTCCTCCTTGAGCCGTGCCGCATAGGCCGGCGCGTTTCGCGTCGATGCTGTTTCCGTCACCAGCTTCGCGGCGTAGATCACCCAGTTCGCGCCGCCCGCCTCCCGCTCGATCGCCTCGCCCACCGTCAGCGCATCGCACGGCTCGCGAGCGCCGATCAGCCGCCGGCACATCTCGAAAATCCGCCGGTGGGTGCCGTCGAGAAAATCGCTCTCCGAGAGAGCACACGCCGCGAGTTGCGTGTTGTCCCACAGGATCGCGCCGAGCACCGCTTGCTCGCAGGCGTACAGCGAGGATTGACGGTAGTCGGTCATGACGGGAACGCCCGCTGCGGCCGCGGCGGATCAGGCAGCCTGACGTTCGGCCGCTGTGGCGGCGGCGGGTCCCACGGCAGCAAGAACGGCTTGTCAGGCCCCAGGAACGCGGCCGCGGTTTTCACGTACTGCGTACCCGTGTTGCCCACGGCCTCGTTGAACGCCGCGTAGCGCTTCGCCCCGGCAATGAATTCCTCCGGCGTGTGCCCTTCCGACTGCCGCGCATGTGCTGCCCTCTGCGCTTTGCGCCACCCCTGGTCGCCAGCTCGGTTCGGGTATGCCAGTTTGAAATCCAGCCACCAGTCTGGATCGGTTTCCCGTGAAACGGGTTTGCGTGTTGGCGTCGCAGACGCCGAAGTATCTGAGTCTGAGTCTGAGTCTGAGTCTGAGAGCGGGACGGCGCGGGACTCGTCGGGACATCGCGGGACATCGCGGGACACGGCCTTGCGCTCTTTGTCCTTTCCAGATGCAGTACGCTCAGTGTCGTACGCAGACTTTCGGGCTTTCTCGCGGTACTTTTCGTGATTGACGACCTTCCATCCCCATGACCGACTCTCGGGATCAATCAACACCAGTCTTCGGCCCTCAAGGGCTTCGCTGCGGCTCTCTGGATCGGGCTCCATCAATTCTGCGATCGCTTGTTTCAGCAGATCGAGCGGCCAGCCAGTAAGCGCAGACATCGCTTGGTAGGTCATGTCAATTCGACCGTGCTTATCCGCCATCGGAAGGATGGTCAACCACACTGGCAGCGTCGGCCATTTGCCGCATAGCGTGCCGTGAAACACGGAATCGAAGACAGGCGTGTACCCGGCCACTAGGCCGCCCTCTTCCGGCCTTCCACCAGCGAATACGACATGAACCGCCTGCCTCGTTTGTGGACGGGCGTATGCAGGATCAAATAGCCGTCGCGTTCCAACTCACGAATGCGCTCCGACAATCGGAAGCACTGGTACTGACGGGTTGCGATCAGCGTAGTGATCGATCCACGGCTTCTCAGGTGATTCAAGACCTGCTGCTTCTGGGTTTTCATTC
>JBDHQY010000328.1:0-3827 GCA_039807315.1 Steroidobacter sp.
CGGTGGTGTTGTCCCGATAGGAGAGCGCTTCTATGTTGGTGCCGGGCGCCTGCGCGAGCGCTTCTCCCAGCGTCCCCAGGGCCGCGAGCACGCCCCCGGTAGAATCACCGCCGCCGCGCAGCGCGTTGAGGCGCATTTCGATCTGCTTGCGTGCGCTGCCTGCGCTGGGCACGGGCGCTCCGGGCATTGCCTGCTGGAACACCTGGGTGATCTCGTCGTCGAGCCGGGCCTCGGTGCGCTGCAGGTCGAAGTATTGAAATACCTTGAGCCCGGCATGCAGGACCAGGAAAGCGGCGGCCAGCAGAGCGGCGTAGCGCCAGGGCTGGAAGGACAGGTTGAGCCGGGTCTTGGCCGCGTAACGCCCTTGCAGAAGATTGACCGGTGGACTCTGCAGCGCATTCGCCGCCAGCAGCGCCAGCGGCCCGTCCGGCAGCAGCTTCAGCTGCAGGCTGGCAGTGAATTCGCGCAGGCCTTCGAACAAATCACGCTCGCGCTCATAGACCTCTTCGGTCAGGTAGATGGTGACATGCTCACGCGCCTCGTCGCCGGCGGCCAGCGCCAGCTGCAGTGCTTCGATCAGCGGTTCGACATCGAGCACGGCGCCAGGAGAATTTTCACGGCGGACATAGACACGCGCGCCGTCGATCAGCAGCGTTACACCGTTCGGCGTGGTCGGCAGCGCGGAGGTTTCGGCGTAGATGGCCTCTGCGTACAGACCAGCTTCACGCAATCTCGTTTGCCAGCGTGTCATCCATTCATGGGAGACAGCCGCGACCGGCGTGCCCGGACGATCCTCGCGACGACCCACGGCGAAGTGCAGCTCTTCGACATCGGTGGCCATCTGCTCTTCGAGCGCGAACGGCACCACCTGCAGCAGCTTGGCGCCGCTCTTGAGCGGCAGCACCGGCTCGGCCAGATATACGTCGGTTCCAGGAACGAACACCAACACCCGGCGCCCGCCGGCCGACGCGGCGGCGTGGGTCAAGGAGCCGGATTGCAGATTGCCATGCCGCGCGCCGTTGTCATCCACGACGAGCCATTCAGCTTCGTGCACGGCGGTGTCCGACGCACCTGGGTCTTGATCCGTCGTCGCGGCCGGCGTGGACACGGATTTCAGTCGGATGACCAGAGCTTGCGTCATCAGGCGCTTCCGAAGCTTCTTAGGATGGGGCGCACGAGATTGGAGCCGTTCGCGCGATACAACAGACTGTACAGGGTGAACTGGGTAGTGCCAATAGTGACCCAGATGGTGGCGCGGAAGTACGAGCTGGTCTCGCCATACGCCTTGTTGTTGCCGCCGCCAGCCAGCTCCTGCTTCTGCTGGGGCGTCAGGCGGCTTTCGAACTCCTGCAGGCTGGGATAGCAGCGCTGCTTGCGCAGCTCGGCGGTGTTGTCCCTGGCCAGGGTGAACTCGCGCTGCCCTGTGGTCAGCGCATCGAGCACTTCCGGCGGCGCCGTGCACAGGTTGATGGGGACATTGGCGGGTAGGGCGGTGACGAATGGCTCCAGTCGTTGATAGCGCTGCAGATCGAAGCCGGCCAGCGCCAGCAGCTCGCTGCTGCGCGTGATACGCATGTTCGGCGGACGATAGGCCGGCGTCAGCGAAGTGTAGACATTGTCTTCGGCGCCGTCGGGGAATTCCGGCTCGATGTCCGAGTCCATCCAGTCGACGATCAGATCCGCCCACTTCTCCTCGAGTTCGAGGATCTGTAGCAGACTCTTGAAGCGGCGCACCGCCGCTTCGTCCTTCACCAGCTGGTTGTTCTGGCGCTTCACCAGACTGTTGAGGTTGAAGCGGCCCTGCATGTCCTCGAGCTGACCGGCCACTTCGCCGCCGTCCACCGGGATGGGAGGGATGGGCGTGGCCCACGCTTCGGTGAAGTCGTCGGTCCGCGAGCCACCCACCTTGTCCTGCCGCAGGATGTCGGCGGCCCAGGCCTCCGCGCCCATCGCGACCTCGAACCCCTGGTCGAGCGAGAACAGCGTGGCGCTGCGGCGCTGATCGAGATAGCCCTTGAAGCCGACGCTGACCGCGAGAATGGTCGCCAGCGCCACGATCAGCACCGCGGTGATCAGGGCCACGCCACGCTGCCGCTTCATCCCGACACCTCGATCAGGCGCGTGATCGTGCCCCAGTCCTCCAGCTCCAGCGTCAGCTCCACTGCCAGCGGCCGTACGAAACTGGCATCGCGTCCGGAGTAGCCCAGCGGCGGCCATTGCTCCTTCCAGTCGCGATCGGCACCCATGAAACGCAGGCTGACGCTCTTGACGTGATCCAGCAGCAGGACCTCGGTCGGCTGTTCGGTCATGGTGCGATCGAGCACCGGCCAGTAGTCGCGAAACAGCTTGTTCTCCTGGACCCGGTACGCAACACGCTGCAAGGTCGGCCGTGGCACGCCGGCCGGATTGCTCCATCCCGAACGCGTCAGCTCGACCAGCACCTCGGCTTTCTCCTGGGCGCGCAGGGCAGGTGAGAGCTCGCTGCCGAGCGGCTCACGCACCGGCCGTGGCTCCAGCGTGGCGAAATCCTGACTCAGGCGCATCACGGCGGCTTGTATGGCACGTGTGCGCTTGGCGCTGTCCTCGATACGCTCGCTCTGGGTGGTCAGCTCGTTGTAACCGGTCATGGCCAGCATGCCGACCACCACGAAGATCGCCACCGCGATCAGCACTTCCAGCAGCGTGAAGCCGGCGAGGCGGCGAGGCGGGCGCTGGCTGCAAACGGGCATCATCCGTTCGGTTCCGAGGTCTGTTCGCCCGGCGGCGTCTGAGATTGAGGCTGGGGCTGGGACGGCGGATTGTTCTCCGGCTCGCTGCGCGGCGCAGGGTTGTTTGCGTCGTTCTCTCTCTTGCCGCCATTGCGGCCGCCGTTGCGGCCGTCCTGTTGCTCGCTGGCGCTGCCCTGCCACAGCACCAGCGTCGTGCCGGGCTGTGCGATCGCCGTCCCGTAGAAGCCCGTGAGCGATGCCAGCGAGGATTTCTCGTCGCCGTCGGCGAGGCGCACGCTGACATCGATACGCCGCACGCTGTCCAGCGGCGTCTGCGCCACCTTCATGGTCCAGCGCCAGCGCCGCTCGCCCATCTCGATCTCGTCGCTGGTCTCGTCCACTTTCGGCGCCTGCTGCGCCAGCCGCGTCTGGGTCAGCTGATTCATCGCGATCCAGTGGGCGAGGGTCTTGTCGCGCAGATAGCTGCCGTTGCTGGCTGTCTGGCTGACCGCTTCGATCACGCCGAGCATGCCCAGCGACACGATGATCAGTGCCGCCAGCACTTCGATCAACGTGAAACCCTGCTGCGCGCAGCCCGTATCAGCGCTGCGCATTGAAGGCTCGCTTGTCGCTCTCTTCTTCGGGCGGCTTGCTCTGGGCGATCACCTGCCAGGGCTCGTTGCCGTTGCGCCGTTCCAAGCGCAGATCGTTGTCCGGCTGTCCGACCAGGCGCCACAGCGCTTCGGCAGCGTCGCGTTCGACGCGCAGTTCGAAGGGCATGATCTCGCCGCTCGCCAGCACCATGACCTGCGGCGGATACTTCTTCTGCGAGTCCTGGTCGCTGCGATCCACGACTTCCGGCTTGAGCACCACCTCGCGCGATTCGAGCCACATGCGGAAGCGCAGACCCTGCGGCAGCTGGCGCGTGGCGAACAGCTTGTCGCCCTCGATCGGCACCCAGGTCAGGTTGCGGCCATCGTAGTGCAGGAACTCGTAGCCCTCGGCCGAGACGAACATGCCGGTATCCAGGCCCTGCAGCTCCGACTCTTCACGTGCCTGCTGCAGCACCGCCCACAAGCGCCGCATCTGCTCCTCGGCCTGGCTGTCGCGGCCCAGCAC
>JBDHQY010000329.1:0-3825 GCA_039807315.1 Steroidobacter sp.
GAAATACGAACCGGGATCGGCCGGGCCGCGGGCCAGGCGGCGCGAACGGCCCGTAACACCGACAACGGGAAGCGCAAACGATTCTCTAGGCTGCCGCCATAGGCGTCGGTGCGCTGGTTCGACAGCGGCGAGAGGAAGCTGGCGAGCAGGTAGCCGTGCGCCATGTGCAGCTCCAGCATGTCGAAACCCGCTTCGGCCCCCAACTCGGCCGCATGCACGAACTGCTGCCGCACCTGTTCCATATCCTTTTCGGTCATGGCGCGCGGGGTCTGGCTGATGCCTTCGAGATACGGCAGCGGCGAGGCGGAGATCAGCTCCCAGTTGCCATGCGGCAGCGGATGATCGATGCGCTCCCAGCCCAGCTGCGTCGAGCCCTTGCGCCCGGCGTGACCGATCTGCAGGCAGATTTTTGCCGGCGAACGCTCGTGCACGAAATTCACGATGCGCCGCCAGTCCTCGCGCTGCGTCTCGTTCCAGATGCCGGTGCATCCCGGAGTGATGCGTCCCTCGGGCGAAACGCAGGTCATTTCGGTGATCACCAGCCCGGCGCCGCCGGTGGCGCGCGCACCGTAATGCATCAGATGCCAGTCGTCCGGGCGACCGTCTTTCGCCAGATACTGCGCCATGGGCGAGACCACCACGCGATTCACCAGCTCCATGCCGCGCAGACGGAATGGCAGGAACATCGGCGGCCGCGGCCGCTCGACTCCGGCGCGCCTTGCAAGATCCTGCTCCACGCGAGCGACGAAACCGCTGTCGCGCAACCGCAGATTGTCATGGCCGATACGCTGGCTGCCGGTCAGCAGACTGTACGTGAACTGCAGCGGATCGAGGTGCACGTAACGCGCCACGTTCTCGAACCACTCCATGCGATTGCGCGCGGCGCTCTGCAGCTTCAGCGCCTCGAGGCTACGTTCTTCCTGATAGCTCTCCAGGCCGCGCTGCACGTCCGTCGCAGTGGCGACGTGCTTCACCAGCGACACCGCATCTTCCATCGCCAGCTTGGTGCCCGAGCCGATGCCGAAATGCGCCGTGTGCGCCGCGTCGCCGATCAGAACGACATTGCCCGTGTGCCAGCGCTTGCACAGCACGCGGTTGAACTTCAGCCAGGCCGAGCCGCGCAGATGCCGCGCATTGCTCATCAACGAATGGCCGCCCAGATATTTCCCGAACAGACTCTCGCAGAAGGCGATGGACTGATCCGTACTCAGCTGATCGAGCCCGTGCGCCAGCCAGGTCTCCTCGCGCGTTTCCACGATGACCGTGGAGAGGTCCCGGCTGAACTGATAGGCGTGGATCTGGAACCAGCCGTGCTCGGTGCGCTCGAACGCGAAAGTGAACGCCGAGAAATGCTGGTGCGTGCCGAGCCAGATGAAGCGGCATTTGCGCACGTCGATGTCCGGCTCGAACACCGCGGCATGGCGGCCGCGGATGCGGCTGTTCACGCCGTCGGCCGCCACGATCAGGTCGGCGTCGGCGAAGGGCGCGAGGTCCTCGACTTCGTACTCGAACGTCTGCTTGACTCCCAGGGCAGCGGCGCGGTCCTGCAATATGTTGAGCAGACGCTTGCGCTCGATGCCGCAGAAGCCGTGGCCGCCGCTGCGAATGGTGACACCCTTGAAGTGGACGTCGATGTCATCCCAGCGATGGAAGCTGCCGACGATGGCGTCGTGCGATTCGGGATCGATGGCGCGAAAGCCCTGCATGGTCTGGTCGGAGAACACCACGCCCCAGCCGAAGGTGTCGTCCGGACGGTTGCGCTCGTATACCTCGACGCTGGCGCCGGGGCAGGCCTTCTTGAACAGGATGGCGGAGTACAGACCGGCGGGGCCGCCGCCGAGGCAGACGATGCGCTTCATGGGAATCCCCCTCGATATCGGGCATACTACGAGGCAATTATTTTAAGTGTCAAGTATTTTGACCCGCGCCATTGCGGGGCATGGACAGCTCTTTTACCATCGTACGCAATGTCCGCGACGAGCGGCTTATGACGCTGCGCGGCGCGGGCGAATACCAGGCGGGGATTGCGGTGACGGAGTCGAAGATGTCGAACGTGGTCAAGCCGGCATTCTCCGAAAAATGGGGCGGCGCTCCGCACAGCAAGCAGTCGCTGCGCCTGTGGCTGCGCCTGCTGAGCTGCTCGATGATCGTCGAGAAGCGTATCCGCGTTCGCCTGGAAGAGGAATTCGGAACCACGCTGCCGCGCTTCGACGTGCTGGCCGCCCTGGAGCGCGAGCCCGACGGGCTGACCATGAGCCAGCTGTCGGCCGCGATGATGGTCTCCAACGGCAACGTCACCGGCGTGGTGGGCCGGCTCATCGAGGATCAGCTGGTGATCCGCACCACCGAATCCGCCGACAAGCGCGTCGCCACCGTACGGCTCACCCGCAAGGGCCGCGAAGCCTTTCAACGCATGGCGCGCGTGCACGAGGAATGGATCGACAGCATGTTCGCCGACCTGAGCGAGGCCCAGGTCGAACAGCTCATGAAGCTGCTGGCCGCGATGCGGCACTCGATCGAAGACAATCCCATCTAGCACGCGCGCAGCGTGTTCAGGCTGCGAAGTCCGGCGCCGCCAGCTTCTTGCCCGCTTCATCGGCCGGCGCGGCAATACGCCGACGCCCGAGCGTACCGGCCGGATCCACGCGCTGCGCGGAATAATCGTCGACGAGCCTCAGAGGACTAGTCATTCAATCCGCGCTCGTGCGTACCGCCATAACCTTTCACCAAACGCTGGCATTCGGCAATGCTGCATACAATTTCCCGCCCCGACCCGGCAACGCATCTTCGATCTGGCAATCGCGGGCGAGAGGTGGAGAATATGCCGATCGCCCCGTGGCATCACCAGCAGAGGCTCCATGCGCAGTCTATTGCTGGCATTCATTCTTGCCGCAGCAGTCTCGGGTCCGACGCAGGCGACGCCCGCCGATGCACCGGCACGCAAATTCGAAGGACGCGATCTGTTCGGCCTGCAGCTGGCGACCGATCCACAGGTTCGTCCCGACGGGCTCGCGATAGCCTACACGCGCGTCTCGTACGACATCATGAGCGACAAGGGCCGCCAATCCATCTGGCTGGTGGATACGGCAACCGGAGCACAGACCCCGCTGGTCGCCGGCGCCGGCTCACACTCCTCGCCGCGCTGGTCGCGCGACGGCAAGCGCCTGGCCTACATCTCGACCGCCGACGGCGGCCGCCCGCAGCTCTACGTGCGCTGGATGCAGACAGGCCAGTCGGCACGGCTGGCCGAGCTGGTCGAGGCCCCGGACGACCTGGCCTGGTCGCATGACGGGACGTCGCTTGCTTTCACCCAGCTCACGCCGGATGAGAAACCTACGCTCGGCGCAGCACCGACCAAGCCCGCGGGCGCGCAATGGGCCGAGCCGCTGGAAGTCATCACGGAAGTGATCTATCGCGCCGATGGCGCCGGCTATCTCAAGCCCGGTTACACGCATGTATACGTGGTGGCGGCCGATGGCGGTGCACCGCGTCAGCTTACCTTCGGCGCCTACAACGAGACCGGCCCGCTGTCCTGGTCGCCCGACGGCAAATTCATCTATGCCAGCGGCAACCGCACCGAAAACTGGCGCCGCGACCCGGTCAACAGCGAAATCTACCGGATCTCGGTCACCGACGCTGCGATCGAGCCGATGACCACGCGGGCCGGCCCCGACAACGCGCCGGCCGTCTCGCCCGACGGCTCGAAGATCGCCTGGCTCAGCTACGAGGACAAACTGCTCGGCTATCAGAACACGCGGCTGTATCTGATGGAGCGCAGCGGCGGCGACGCGCGCTCGTTGACGGATTCGCTCGACCGCAATGTCG
>JBDHQY010000330.1:0-3818 GCA_039807315.1 Steroidobacter sp.
GCATCGCGGAATCCCCATGAAGTTCCCGTCTTCCAGGCCACCCGTACGCGATCCTGTTTGCGCGTGAACGGATCGTCGGGTCGTGGAGCGCTTTTCAGCATTTCCAGCGTCATGAAGCTCGCCTCCTCGGAGAGCAGGCGAGGACCCGTCGTCTGCGGTTCGTCGACCAAATGTCGCAGCTGTGCGAGCTGTCCGCGATTCGCCAGCATCGCATACAGCATGGCTGCTTCTTCCATCGTCACTTCACCGCCGCCAAGGGCGAGCGCGAGGCCGTAGTGCCGTTCGCTCGCCATCTGCGAGATGCCGGCGCTGTGCAGGAACTGGTACAGGTTCGGCTGCGCCAGCTGTGCGGAGAGCGCTACCGCCGGCACGTTGCGGGAGCGGATCAGTGCGTCGGTTGCGGTAATGGGGCCGACGAAGCGGCCATCGAAATTCTCCGGGCTGAAGGAGCCGAAGGCGGTCGGAGCGTCTTTCAGGACGGTGAGCGGATGAATCAGGCCCTGGTCGATGGCGAGCGCGTAGATGAAGGGTTTCAGCGCCGAGCCCGGCGAGCGCTTGGCGAGCGTGCCGTTCACCTGGCCGGCAATCACCGCGGAACGGAAGTCGGCCGAGCCCACCATGGCTCGCACCGACATGTCGCGATGATCGACCAGCAGGGCCGCGGCATTGTGAATGCCGATTTCGTGCTGTTCGCGCACGTAGCTCGCGATTACACGTTCGGTGAGGCGCTGCAGCGGCAGATCGAGTGTCGTTTCCAGGATCTGCGCCCGGCGTGTAGTGCTGTCGTGTTGTCCCGATGGCTCGGCGCGCGCTCGGAATTGCTTCGCCGCCACAGCGTCGATCGTTTCCTTTCTTGAAGGAAATGGTGGTACATCGGCTTGCGAGGCGGTGCTGACTTGCCGCACTCCGTTGGCCGCATCCGCCAGCACGCGGTCAGTGAAGTGCGGCGCTGCGAACGGCAGGTCGCTCAATCGACCATAGCGCAGCGGGACTGAGACGTACTGATGTGCCGTATCTGGATGCGCCTCGTTCCATCGTGCGAATAGACGTTCGCGCGCTGCGCGCAGGTCGGCAGGCTCGTCGCCGTTTGGAGTGCGTCTCGCGGGTGACTGCGGGATCAGCACCAGCGTCAGTGCTTCCGCCAGACCGATGCGTTGCGCCGATTTGCCGAAATAGATCAGGCTGGCAGTGCCCACGCCCTGGACGTTGCCGCCGTAGGGCATGAGATTGATGTGGGCTTCCAGCAGATCGTGCTTGGAATAGCACAGTTCGAGCTGGATGGCGCGTGCGATCTGGACCAGCTTGCCGCCGACCGTGCGAGTGTTCAGGCCGTACATGAGCCGGGCGAGCTGCATCGTGATGGTCGAGCCGCCGACGCGTGCGTTGCCGGAATAGGTCGAGAAGGCTGCGCGGGCCAGCGCTGCCGGGTTCAGGCCGAAATGCCGATGAAAGTGCCGGTCCTCGTGCAGCAGCAGCGCCTCGATGAATTCCGGCGAGACCTGCTGCAGCGGCGTCCACAACCGATACTGCTGATCGTCCGCCAGGGTCAGCCGCAGCAGCCGGCCCTGTCGATCGAAGACCGCCGTGGAGGAAGAGATGCGCGCCGCCAGCGGCTGCCGTGGCCAGAACCTGATGACGGCCAGGGCTGCGCTGGTCAGAACGGCAAACAGCAGAAGCGCTGCGAGTGGCCGCACGATCTGCTTATGTGGTCCGGTAATCCTCAAGGCCGCTCCACTACCAGCCGTCCCGCCGTGGAGCGGGCGACGACACTGCGGTCATACATCGCTTCACCGTAAGCCGGCGGCACGTTGTAGGTCCCGACGTTGGTCGCCTTGATGCGGTACACGATTTCCTGCACGTCGCGATTCGCGCTCACGTAGAACACCACGCGATCCTCGCGCATGTCGGCGTAGTCCAGCATGGCCTTCGGTGTACCGATGCAGATCTGGCACTGCCATCCCTCATGACCACCGCCGTCGCCTGCGAAACCGGCGTCCGTCTCCGGCGCGGCTTCGGCGAACGTCGTCGTGGCCGGCTGGGTGGGAACGACCAGCTCGAATCCGCCCGGCAGCAGATCGACCAGCGCGATGCTGCCGACAGGGTCCGTTTTCAATCCACGGAACTTGAGGTGCACATCGATCTGCTGGCCCATCGCAATCGAGGTCAGCGGCTTGCCGCTGGCATCGGTGTACTCGCGCAGCACCTCCAGACCCTGCTTGATCGCCGCGCTGGGCGGCTTGCGGTCGAAGCCCGACTGGGTCGTCATGTAATAAGCGCTCAGGCCGCTGTTGTTGCCGAAGCGCAGTGCGCTCGCCTGGTCGCTGAATCCGACTTGAGGGAACAGCGTCTGCGGCAGGGTCAGTGCGCGGATGCGCTTGTCCGTGAGCACCTCCGCAATCGACAGGTTGCGGGCCGCACCTTCCGTCGCCTTGGCATATGCATCCAGCGCCAGCAGCGTCGTGCCTGACGACAGCGAATGGTAGTAGCCGTCCGTCACTCGCTTGGCGAGCGTCTCCATGACCTGCGTGGGCAGGCTGCGCAATCGCTCCGGGAAGTGACGTGCGATGACGAACATCAGCAGGGCATCGCGCGTCATCGGGTCATAGTAGACCTCGCCTGCCGTGTCCACGTTGAACCTGAGTGCGCCGATCAACTGCTCGGCATCGCGATCCTGCTTCATCAGATCCAGCGCCGCCGCCAGCCAGGCGGCGGTCAGATCCTGTTCCCAGTTGTCGCGGTAGCGTTCGTCCAGGCGCTTGCGCTGGGCGGCAATCTCGGCCGACATGCGTTGTCCCTGCCGCGTCAGCAGATAGATGGCATAGGCACTCTGTCGTTCGTCGGCGAGGTTGTCGCCATCGCGGGCGGCAACGCTGCGCAGATAATTGTTGCCATTCGCCAGCAGATCGCCCGGCACCGCTTCGCCGCGATCGGTGGCTTCGAGCAGCAGGTGCTGCGTATACAGCGATACGAACTCGACCACCTGATCGCTGCCCGGCCACAATCGATAGGCGCCCGCATCGTTCTGTCGTGCGCGCAGCTCGCCGATCAGGGCGACCAGGTCCGCGCCGGGCTCGGCCTTGACGTAGCCGAACTCCGGGCGCGCCGCGAGCAGTACCGCCGGCATCGCCTGGCTCACGATCTGCTCGGTGCAGGCGTACGGATAGTTCGCCAGGTAGGAGACGAATCCATGCGCGAACTGCAGCGGCAGCACCGAGATGCCGGTCTCGAGCTTGCGGTGCTGTGGATACAAGGTGCGAGTCACCGGCACGTCGCGCTCGCCCTGTGTCAGCACGCCGGCGCTCAGTTGCGTCGTGAACGGCGTCGCCGGACGAATGCTCAGGTCGATCTGACGTCGGCCGCTGCCGTTGGCCGTGCCGCCCTGGATCGCCGTCGTGAATTTCAGCACGCTCGGCCCGAGCTCATCGCGTGCGCGCAGCCGGAAGCGGGCGGAGCTTTCGCGTCCTTCGGCGATGGAGATCTGCTGTCGCGCCTCTCCCACGATCTCCAGGCCGCGATCCGTCTCCAGCGATACCGAGACCTGTGCGTCGGGGCCGGAGCCTTCGACATTGTTGGCGATGCCGACGCTGACATCGAACTCGTCGCCCGGCGTGACGGTGGTCGGCGCATTGGGCGAGAGCACGAAGTCGCCCCGTACCAGTGTGCGGCTGTCATGCACGCCGATGCGCTCGTCGGCGACGGCGACCGCCATCACCCGCAGCGTGCCGTTGAAATAGTCCGGCACGGTGTACTGCACTTCGCGCGTGGTCGAGTCCGCATCGAGAATGCCTGACCAGTACGCCACCGGCTTCTCGCCCTTG